>JBBSRD010000051.1:0-12339 GCA_038243415.1 Actinomycetales bacterium
CGTCTGGCCCACGCCGTGAACGGCGAGCTGGCCGCGACCGGCGCGGCGCTCGCGGCTGCGGCGCTGAGCGTCGACCACGCGGGCGTCATCCACCGGGTGATGGGCAGGTTGTCGCCGGCGGTCGACGCCGAGACCCGTGGCAGGGCGGAGGAGTTCCTCGTCGAGCAGGCCGCAGTGCTGGACCCCGACCAGCTCGCGCGGGTCGGTCGGGTGCTGCGGGCGCGTCTGAGCGACGACGCGGGGGAGCGCGCCGACGTCGAGGAGGGCAAGGCCATCGAGGGCGAGGCAGTGACCCTGGTCATCGACGACGACGGTCGCTGGCACCTGCACGGGGTCCTCGCCCCCGAGTCCGGGGCACGCCTGGCCGCGGCGCTTGACCCGCTCATTGCTCCGGCGCCTGCTCGGGACGGCGTGCGCGACCGCCGCCCGGCGCGCCAGCGCCGCGCCCAGGCGCTGGTCCACCTCGCGGACACGTGGCTCTCCGGTGCCAGCGGGGCAGGCTGCAAGACCGTCGACGCCAGCGTCGGTGCGGAAGGCCCGGTGACCAGCACTCGTCTCGGCCCAGTTTTGGTGCTTGCCCTGCCGGTGACCGGCGAGGCGACCTGCACCCACCAGCCGGGCTCGTCGCGTGCGCACCTCAGCGTCACGACCGCCCTGGCCGACGTCCTGGCACCCCGGCTGCCAGGGGCCGCTCCGGCGATCATCGACGGCGGGCACCCGATCTCCCCGGCGACCCTCGCGGCGCTGGCGTGCGACGGGCGCATCACCCCGGTCCTGGTCGACGCACAGCGGCGGCCTTTGGACGTCGGGCGCAGCGTGTACGCCTTCCCGGCCCGGATCCGCCACGCCATCACCCTGCGGGACGAGGGCTGCACGTATCCGGGCTGCCACCGCCCGCCGGGCTGGACCCAGGTCCACCACCTGCAGTCCTACGCCAGCGGCGGGGCCACGAGCGAGGACAACGGGGTGCTGCTGTGCGGGCGCCACCACCGGATCGTCCACACCCGCGGCTGGCGCGGCCACATCGTCGGCACCGCGGTGGTGTGGGAACCGCCCGAGCGCGGCAGCCCCCACACCCCGCCGCCACCGTGGGTAACGGCGATGGACCGCCTGATCGACCGGTGGCGTGAGCAATACGCCGAGCGCGCCGCCTGACGTCCGTCATCAGGAGGAGAGCCCCGAGGCTTCACCAGCCTCGAGGCGACACGTCGCCGGTAATGACTGACAGATCCGCCAGCACCAACCATAATGGTCGTTCCGCAAGCCGTAAGGAGACGCATGTCCGCCAAGGTCACTCCGCCGCCCGTGAAGCGCGCCGCCGAGGACATCGGTACCCAGCTGGCCGCCTGGCGCAAGATGCAGGACCTCACGGCCCAGCAGGTGGCCGAGCGGGCGAACGTCTCCCGCGACACGCTGCGCCGCTTGGAGCACGGCGAGGTGGGGGTCAGCCTGGAGACGGTGCTGGGCGTCGCGCGGGCCCTCGGGGCGCTGGACCGCGTCGTCGACGCTCTCGACCCGTGGCAGACGGACCTCGGTCGAGCTCGCGCCGCGTCGGCCCTGCCGCAGCGGGTACGGCATTGAGCACGCCCGTCGCCGAGCTGGAGGTCCATGTCGACCTCGACGGCTCCCCAATACGCGCTGGCGTCGCGTACCTGACGCATGGCCGGCGACGAGTGACGACGTCGTTCGTCTACGACTCCGCCTACCTCGCCGACCCCCGCAGCGTCGCGCTGGAGCCGGCTCTGCCGAGACGCTCCGGGCAGCAGTACGTCGATGGGCTCCCGGGCTGCTTCCAGGACTCCGCGCCGGACCGATGGGGCCGCGCCCTCATCGACAAGCGCCGACGCGCGTCGTGCAACGCGGCGCCGATCGCCGGCTGCGCTCGCTCACGGACGCGGACTACCTGCTCGGTGTCAGCGACCTCACCCGGCAGGGCGACCTGCGCTACGTCGTCAATGGCAGCCCCTTCCTCGACCCCGCGCACGACGTGCCGAAGCTCGTCGCCCTGCCACCGCTGCTGGACGCCGCGGACAGGGTGGACCGGGACGATGACGACCTGGCGGCCATCAAAGACCTTCTCGATGCCGGCTCAGGGTCCCTCGGGGGTGCACGACCCAAGGCGTCGGTCCGCGGTGACGATGGACAGCTGCTCATCGCAAAGTTCCCCCACCGTGGCGACGCGTGGGACGTGATGGCGTGGGAGAACACCGCCCTGGACCTGGCGGAGGCTGCCGGATTGACGGTCCCCGGCCACCGGTTGGTCTCCCTCGGCGGGCGTTCGGTGCTGCTGCTCGACCGCTTCGACCGGATGGCGGACCAGCGTCGAGCGGGCTACCTCAGCGCCATGAGCCTGCTCGGTGCTCGGGACGGTGACGAGCGCGACTACCTCGACATGGCTGACGCGCTGACCGAGCACGGAGCAGCGGTGACGACAGACCTCACCGAGCTCTACCGCCGGGTCGTCATGAGCGTCGCCGTCCACAACACCGATGACCACCTCCGGAACCACGGCCTTCTCCGCGCCCCCGGCGGCTGGCGGCTCAGCCCGGTCTTCGACGTCAACCCCGACCCCGACCCGGGTCGAGGTCGCTCCACGAGCATCGTCGGAGCCGTGTCGCCCGACGATGAGCCCGAGGCCGTGCTCGAGCTGGCGAGCTCCTGCCGCCTGACCCGAGCGCGAGCAGCAGCCGTCATCGAGCAGGTGTGCTCGGCGGTCCGTCGGTGGCGCGAGGTTGCCGCCCGCAACGGTATCGGCGCCGCCGAGCAGGCACGGTTCGCCGACGTGCTCGACGAGAGGCTCGCTGCGTTGACGCGTCTTACCGCCTGAGCGTCGACCACCTACAGCGCGTCGAGCGCCCGCCCGGTGGTGATCGACCAGGCCACCACGGAGCGCTGCGCCACGACCCCGGCGGTGACGAAGGGGTCCTCGTCGATCAGCCGCTCGACCTCCGCTGCGGACGCCGCCTCGAAGACGAGGACCGCGCCGGGCCCGTCGTCGGACTGCGTCGCGCCGGCGAGGAGCACGCCGTCGAGCCCGCGCAGGTAGTCGCGGTGCGCGGGGCGGTGCTCGTCGCGGCGCGCGTCGGAGTCTCTCGCATAGCGGTAGGTGGCGACGAAGTGGGGCATCGGTGGCGCTCCTCAGGGGCGACGGGCACGGGAGCCCGCGACGGTAGCGGCTGTGCCGTCTCCACCGTGCGGCCACCACGTCTCCATCGTGTGGTTGATGTGGGCCGCCGCACGTCTTCGTAGCCTCGATGACGTCGCTGCCGTCGCTGCCCCGAACCAGGAGAACCCGTGCTCGTACCGGCCACCATCACCATCACCCTCGCCCTGATCTTGTACTCGATCGGCATCTGGGGCGAACGCGTCCAGGGGATCCTCAAGCCCTGGCAGGCGGTCTTTTTCGGCCTGGGGCTCGCCGCGGACACCACCGGCACTCTGATGATGACGCGCCTGTCTGCCGCCCGCGCCGACGCGGGCGTCAGCGCCGACGGGCTCTCCACGGTGATGGCCGTCAGCGGGACCGTCGCCATCGCGCTCATGGCCGTCCACCTGGTCTGGGCGATCGTCGTCCTGGTGCGGGGGCGCCGGGCCGAGAAGGTCACCTTCCACCGCTTCAGCCTCGTCGTCTGGGCGATCTGGCTGATCCCCTACGTCGTCGGCGCGATCGTGGCCATGACCGGTGCCTGAGCCCGCCGGGGGCGAGAGCCCTCCGACCCGGAAGACGTGGGTGGGCCTGGTGGTCCTCGTGGTCGCCCTGTCGATGGTGGTCATGGACGGCACCATCGTCGGCGTCTCCCTCCCCGTGATCATCGACGAGCTCAGCCTCGCCCCACCGACGCCCGCTGAGCCAACAGCTTCTGCTCGGTGCTCGGTGCTCGGTGCTCGTCGCCGCGCTGCTGCTGACCACCGGCCACCTCGGGGACCGGCTCGGCCGGCGCAGGATGCTGGTGCTCGGCGTGGTGGTCCTCATGGTGGGCAGCGTCAGGGCTTCGGCGTCGGGGAGCGCCACCGACCTGATCGTCGCCCGCGTCGTGCAGGGCGTCGGCGGTGCGTTCGTGCTCCCCTCGACGCTCTCCAGCGTCAACGCCACCTTCCGCGGGAGCTACGGCGCAGCGGCCTTCGGGGTGTAGGGCGCCGTGACCTCCGGGGTGGCCGCCATCGGCCCGCTGCTCGGAGGCTGGCTCACCAGCACGTTCTCGTGGCAGTGGATCTTCCTCGTCAACGCGCTCGGCCTGTCCGTCCTCGGCGCCGGCCTGGTGCGCGCGGGCATGGCGTTCGGGGCCTTCCTCTCCGGCGCCGCCGTCCGCCACGTCGCGGCGCGCCTGGGTTCGCCCGGCACGGTGGTGCTGGGTCTGGCGCTCGAGGTGGTCGGCGTGGTGGCCGTGGCCCTCGTTCTTGACCGCGACGTCGCCGCCTGGTTCGTCACGCTGCTGCTGGCCGTCTACGGCGTCGGCGTCGGGCTCACCTCGGCGGAGCAGACCTCCACCGTGCTCGCCGACATCCCCGTCGGGGAGTCCGACCAGGGCTCCGCCACCCAGAGCACCGTGCGCCAGGTCAGGTCGGCGCTCGGCCCGGCCGTCGTCGGAGCGGTGCTCTCTCTGGGCCCCACCTCCGCGGTGCCGGACGCCCTCGGAGGAGCGTCGGCGCAGGGCGACGAGCTGGCCGACGCGACGCGCACGTCCGCCGGCGGCGTGATCGGTGGTCTGTGCGACGCCGGGGTGGCCTCACCGCTCGGCGCGTCCACGCCCGACGTCGTGCCCGCGCTGTCCGACGCCTTCGCAGGCGCCACGTCCTTGGCGATGCTGGTGGCCGCAGGCTCCCTGCTCGTGGGGCTGGTGGCCTCCGTGCGGGTGATGGTGGTCGCCCGCCAGGAACCGGCGGACCACGACGCGTGAGCGCCGGGCGCTAGTTGTACTGACCATGGAGGTTGGTGACGGCCAGTCGGTAGTGGGGCTGGGTCACCCCAGCCCTGACGTGAGGAGGACCTCCGGGTGAGGTGGAGCTGCTTGACGGCATCCATCTCGACCCCGGAGGTCCTCGTGACGCACGCTAATGCCCCTCTGACCCCGCGCGGGCGCCTGGCTCTGGCCCGCTGCGTCATCGACGACGGCTGGCCACTGCGCCGAGCCGCCGAGCGCTTCAACGTCGCGGTGACCACCGCCTCACGTTGGGCCCAGCGCTACCGCGACCACGGCGCGGCCGCGATGGAGGATCGCTCCAGCCGCCCCAAGACCAGCCCCCAGCGCACCCCGGCGCGCACCGAGCGGCGCATCATCGCGCGGCGCATCAACCGCCGCTGGGGGCCAGCGCGCATCGCTCACCACCTGCACCTGGGCATCTCCACCGTCGCGAAGGTGATCACCCGCTACGCCATGGCCAGGCTGTGCGACTGCGACCGCGCCACGGGCCTGCCGCTGCGCGAGGCCCGTGCCGCCGCTCGGCGCGCGGTGCGCCGCTATGAACACCCCAACCCCGGTGACCTGGTCCACGTCGACATCAAGAAGCTCGGACGCATCCCCGACGGCGGCGGCCACAAGATCCTCGGACGCGCCGCCGGACGGCGCACCACCGGCGCCGGGGGACGCGGCTACGCCTACCTGCACACCGCCATCGACGACCACTCCCGCCTGGCCTACACCGAGATCCACCTCGACGAGCAAGGCATCACCGCCTCAGCGTTCTGGGCCCGAGCCGCGACCTACTTCACCAGCGCCGGGATCACCATCGCCCGGGTGCTGACCGACAACGGCTCCTGCTACCGCTCCGGAGTCTTCGCCGCCGCGCTGGCGACCACCACGACCCCGGCCGGGACCGCGGCCACGGTGCACAAGCGCACCCGGCCCTACCGCCCCCAGACCAACGGCAAAGTCGAGCGGTTCAACCGCACCCTGCTCGAGGAATGGGCCTACGCCCGCCCCTACACCAGCGAGACCCAGCGCTGCGCCGCCCTGCCAGACTTCCTCCACCACTACAACCACCACTGCGGCCACACCGCACTCGCAGGCCTCTCACCTGCCGACCGCGTCCCCAACCTCCGTGGACAGAACAGCTAGTCCTCGCCGGTGACGACCAGTGGCACCAGCGTCCCCTCGGAGCAGCCGAGCGCGACGTGGACCTTCACGTCGCTGCCGGAGAACTCCAGGTAGACGGCGCCGTCGGGGTCGCTCACCTCGTCATCGGCCTCGAATCCCTGTCGTGGGGTCCACGACACCAGCTCGGTCTTCGCCCCGCGGCAGCGGGCGATGATCGTGCCGCCCGGCGTGTCCACCGTCTGCAGTCGGGCGTCGGCCTGGCCGCCGTTCGGCTCGTCGGTGTCGCTGTTGCTGTCGTCGCCGCTGGCTGGAGGTTCCGTGGAGGACGGAGGCGCCACGGGGGACGACGGCGCTGCCGGCGGGCCCGTCGTGCCGGGGCTCCCAAACCGGGCGAGCTCGCGCTGCACGTCGTCGGCGCCCAGGACCTTCCCGGTGCCCGCGACGATCCCGCTGCCGAGCAGGTACACCGCGAGGACGCCCAGCAGGGCGGCGACGCCGGCAGCCAGCAGCCAACCGCCGACCACGAGCAGCACGGGACGCACCCGCCCATCGTGCGCTGACGGGCCCGTGGGCGCAGACCGGGGCCCGGCGGTCGAGCAGGCGCACGGAGAAGAGCCCCGCGACCGTGCCACCACTCCGTGATCGCCGGGCCGTGCGCCTGGTGCACGGTTACGGTCGGTCAGTGGCACGAGTTCTCCTCGTCGAGGACGACGCACCCATCCGCATGGCGCTGACCCGGTCGCTGACGACGCTGGGTCACGCCGTGGAGAGCGCGGTCTCCGGTGCCGGCGCCCTCGCGAGCATCACGCGGTCCCTGCCCGAGCTCGTGGTGCTCGACCTCGGGCTCCCCGACATCGACGGTCAGGCGGTGCTGAGGATGCTGCGCGCCACCAGTGACGTGCCCGTCATCGTCGCCACCGCCCGCGATGATGACGTCGACGTGGTGCGCACCCTGGACGCGGGCGCCGACGACTACCTCGTCAAACCCTTCACCGCGCGCCAGCTCGACGCCCGGATCCGCGCGGTGCTGCGCCGCACCGGTGACGGGAAGCCGCCCGCCCCGCTGAAGGTCGGTGCGTTGGAGGTCGACGCCCGGTCGCGCCAGGCACGACTCGACGGGCGCAGCCTCGAGCTGAGCGCCAAGGAGTTCGACGTGCTGCTCCACCTGGCCGAGCACGCCGGCGCGGTGGTCTCCAAGCAGGAGCTGCTGGCGCGGGTGTGGCGCCAGCCCGCGAGCAGCGGCGTGAAGACGGTCGACGTCCACCTGTCGTGGCTGCGCCGCAAGCTCGGGGAGTCCGGCCAGTCGCCCCGCTACCTGCACACCGTGCGCGGCGCGGGCGTCCGCCTCGCACCGCCGGCCGCATGACCCACCTGCTCCCATGATCCACGGAGAGTCGTGAGGCGCCGCCTGCTCGCCCTCGTCGCCGTGACGACGTCGCTGGTGCTCGCCGCGTTCCTCGTGCCCCTGGCCGTGCTCGTGCTGACGCTGGCCTCGGACCGGGCGACGAACGCGGCGGTGCGCGAGGCGCAGGGTCTGGCGCCGTTGGTGAACACCGTGGACCGCGAGACGCTCGACGTCGCGGCGCGCCAGCTCTCGGGCGACGACCCGCAGGACTTCCCGCTGACCGTCTTCCTGCCCGACGGCGACACGGTCGGGCTGCCCGCACCCTCCTCGCCGGCCGTCGAGCTGGCGCGCACCGGGAGCAGCATCACCGTCGAGCGCGACGACGGTCGCGAGGTGCTCGTCGCCGTCGGCGGCGGCGCCGAAGGCTCAGCCGTCGTCCGCTCCTTCGTCACCGACGACCAGCTGCGCGACGGGGTGGCCGCCACGTGGGCGGTGCTGGCCGCGATGGCGGCGGTGCTGTTGGGCCTCTCCCTGCTCGTCGCGGCGCGGATGGCGCGCTCGATCACGGCCCCGGTCGAGGCGCTCGCCGACGTCGCCCACCGCCTCGGTGACGGCGATCTCGCCGCCCGGGCCGCCCCCGGCGGACCGCCGGAGGTGCGCAGCGTCGCCGAAGCGCTCAACCTCCTCGCCGAGCGGATCGACCAGCTGCTCGTCGCCGAGCGCGAGGAGGTCGCGGACCTGTCCCACCATCTCAGGACCCCGCTGACCGCCCTGCGCCTCGGCGTCGAGTCCTTGCCCGCCTCTGCGGAGCGAGGCCGGCTCGCCGAGTCGGTGGAGACGCTGGACTCAGGGGTGGACCGCGTCATCCGCGAGGCACGCCGGGCCGGGCGCGAGGGCGTCGGGTCGGGCACCGACGCCGCCGCGGTGTGCGCCGAGCGCGTGGCGTTCTGGTCGGCGCTGGCCGAGGACGAGGGACGGACCGTCACCACCGACGTGGCGGCGACGCCGCTGCCGGTCGCGACCTCCGCCGACGACCTCGCCGTCGCGCTCGACGCCCTGCTCGGCAACGTCTTCGCCCACACCCCGGAGGGCACGCCGTTCGCGGTCAGCGTCCGCGCGCGTGACGCGGGAGGCGCCGTGGTCGTGGTGGCCGACGACGGCCCAGGGCTGCCTCCCGGCGCAGCCCCGCTCGAGCGGGGGGCCAGCATCCAGGGCACCGGGCTGGGCCTCGACATCGCCGTGCGCACCGCCGCTCTGGCCGGCGGCGACGTGGCACTGGGCATCTCCTCGGCCGGCGGGGCGCAGGTGACGCTCACCCTCGGACCGCCGCGCGCTGGAGGCTCACCCTCAAGACGGTGATAAGCCGAGGTCAAGGACACCTCTCTCGGCGTGACGACGGTGGGCACCCGGCGCAGAGTGGCGGCATCGGCCCCGCACGGGGGTCGACGTGAGAGAAGGAGGAACGCCGTGGCGATCTTCAAGAGCACCAACCCGGCCGAGCACAGCAACTCTGCCGGGTCCGGCAACTCGATGTCAGACGAGAGCGCTGGCTCGGCTGACTCGGGCCCGTCCACCACCGGCAAGACCGACTGAGCGTGCCTCACGAGCACTCAGGCGGGGCCCCACTCCAGGGTGGGGCCCCGCCGCCCGCTCCGGGCCGAGGCGGCCGCCGCTGGCAGCGCCTGCGCCGGCTCGGATACGATCTCGTCGGCGGCATCAGCACGGTCGGTGGCGCTCCGCCGCAGGCGGTTGAGGTGCCGTTCCGCATCATCTTCCGGCGGTTCTGGCCCTTTGCCCGGCCCCACCGAGCGCTCATCGTCACGGCGCTGCTGCTGTCCGTGGCAACCGCGGGGCTGGCGACGGTCACGATCGGCTTCTTCCAGGTCCTCGTCGACCGCGTGTTCGTCCCGCGCGACCTCAACGCCTTCTGGTGGGTGGCGCTCGCCTATGTCGGCCTGACCTTGGTCTCCGGCGTGGTGGGCTTCGCGCGCCGCACCATCAGCGCGCTCGCCGGGGAGAAGTTCGTGCTCGGGCTACGCCGCGTCGTCTTCGACCGACTGCAGCTGCTGTCGCTGGCGTTCTTCGAGCAGCGGGCGCTGGGCGACGTCATCGCCCGGGTGACCGGCGACATCAAGGCCATCGAGACCCTCATGGTCTCGGGGGTCTTCCGCGCCGTCAACCACGTCCTGCGCATCGTGTTCTTCACCGGCGCCCTGTTCTGGCTGCAGTGGCAGCTGGCGATCGTCTCGCTCACCGTCGTCCCGCTCTTCGGATGGCTGGCCCGCCGCTTCGCCGTGAAGATCAAGGAGGCGACGCGGGAGCAGACCCGGCGCAGCGGTGCGCTCTCCGCGGTGGTGGAGGAGAGCCTGTCGAACACCCTGCTGGTGCAGGCCTACAACCGCCAGGAGACCGAGGCCTCACGGCTCGACGAGCAGGCCGTCGCCCGGTTCCGGGCACGCATGGCGTCGACCCGGCTGCGCGCCACCTTCGCGCCGCTGGCCGACTTCGCCGAGCTGGCCGGCATCCTCGTCGTCGCCGGGCTCGGGACGCTCCTGCTCGTGCGCGGCGAGCTCACCCTTGGCGGGCTGCTGACCTTCGCCGCCTACCTCACCCAGCTCTACTCGCCGGTGCGCCGTCTCGGCGAGCTCGTGAACACCTTCTTCGCCGCCGCTGCGGGCGCCGAGCGGGTGCTCGAGCTGCTCGACGCCGAGCCCGCCGTCACCGACCGGCCCGACGCGACGCCCCTGGGCCGCGCCAGCGGTCGCCTCGAGCTGGACGGCGTGTCCTTCACCTACCCCGACACCGACGCGCCCGCGCTGAGCGACGTCTCCTTCACCGCCGAGCCCGGTCACGTCGTCGCGCTCGTGGGCGGCAGCGGCGCGGGCAAGTCGAGCCTGGTCAAACTCGCCCTGCGCTTCTACGACCCGGGCGCCGGCGCCGTGCTCCTCGACGGCCACGACCTGAGGACGCTCACGACGGCCTCTGTGCGCGAGAACATCGCCGCGGTCTTCCAGGAGACGCTGGTCTTCGACGGCACCATCGCGGAAAACATCGCCTACGGGAGCCCCGGCGCCGACCAGGGCGCCATCGAGCGCGCGGCCCGCGCCGCCGACGTCCACGACTTCGCGAGCGCCCTGCCCGACGGCTACGACACGCAGGTGGGCCAGCGAGGTCGGCGCCTGTCCGGCGGGCAGCGCCAACGGGTGGCGATCGCCCGCGCCATGGTCCGCGACGCCCCGCTGCTCATCCTCGACGAGCCGACCACGGGGCTGGACAACGAGTCCGGGCGGCGGGTCCTGGAGCCGATGCGCCGCCTCATGGCGGAGCGGACCACGCTGATGATCTCCCACGACCTGGGCACGACCCGGGACGCCGACACGATCCTCGTCCTCGACCAGGGGGCCATCGTCGAGCGCGGCGATCACGACACCCTCATGGCGGCCGGGGGTCGCTACCACCGGCTGTTCACCGCGGCCCGCACGCAGCGGGCACCCGAGACCTTGGAGACCTTGGCATGACCGTGAACCTCCACGTCCCTCTGCGCGAGGACGGGGCCGCCGCGTCTGCGGAGCAGCAGCCCGAACCGCCTGCCCCGCTCGACCACGGGCAGGAGCTGCTGGCCGGCTACTCCGTCGACGAGCTCCTCCTGCGCGGAAGGGTCAACGACGTCTACTCGGCGTGGTCCACCGAGCGCAGCTGCCCGTGCGTGGTCAAGGTGCTGCGACCTGACCGCGCCGACGACGCCGCCGCCCGAGGTCGCATCCTGGAGGAGGGGCGCCTGCTCGAGAGCCTCAGCCACCCGAACCTCGTGCGCGCCTACGCCACGGTGGAGGTGCCCGTCCCCGCCGTGGTGCTGGAGACCCTCACCGGCGCCACGCTGGGACACCTCATGTCCACGCGCCAGCGCGCCCTGACGGGCGAGGACGTCATCGAGCTGGGGCTCCAGCTGACCGCCGTGCTCGGCTACCTGCACCGGGAGGGCGTGCTGCACCTGGATCTCAAGCCATCCAACATCGTCGTGGAGGCCGGACGGGCGAAGATCCTCGACCTCGGGCACGCGAGGGCACCCGGCGCCTGCCCGCCCGGGTTCGGCACGCGCGAGTACATGGCGCCCGAGCAGCTCGTGGGCGGCGAGGCGGGTGAGGCCGCCGACGTCTACGGGCTCGGCGGGGTGCTCTACCGCGCGGCCACCCGGCTGCGGCCCTTTCCGGAGGGGGAGCGGGAGGTAGGCGACGTCCCGTCCATGACGCGGCTGCGCCGCCGGCGGGGGCTGCCGGCCGGGCTGGTCGCCCTCGTCGAGTCGTGCTTCGCCCCGACGCCGGCCGACCGGATGACGTTGAGCGAGGTCAGAGCAGGTCTCGAGGCATCGAGGGAGCGGACCCGCTAGTCCCTGCGCCGGACGGCTCCCCGCGTCTCCGTGTCGCCCGAGGCGGCCTCGTCGACCATGCGGCGGGCCAGGTCGGGCCCGTAGCGCTCCCGCACCCGCGCCCGGACGTCGGCGTCCTCGCGGGGCACCGGCTCTAGGAACACCTCGAAGACGTCGCTGAACCGTTCGCGCAGCGACGCGCTGATCCGGGCCATCGCCCGCTCCAGGTCACCGCCGCCGATGCTGTCGTCGATGTCCAGCCGGGCGCAGACCAGCACCTGGTCCGTGCCCACCTGCATCGTGAGGACGTCGACCACGGCGTCCACCTCGGGTTCGTCGCCGAGGGCCACCACCACGGCGCGGACGAGCCGTGGGTCGGCCTGGCTGCTGGTGAGCAGCCGCATGTTGGAGCGGCCCAGGCGCAACGCGACGAGGGCGAGCAGCACGGCGATGAGCAGGCTCGCGATGCCGTCGTAGATCCCGGACCCGGTGACCTGGTGGAGTGCGATCCCGGCGGCGGCGAGGACCAGGCCGATGAGCGCGGCGCTGTCCTCGAAGACGACGGTCGTCGCGGTGGGGTCGTCGCTGGTGTC
>JBBSRD010000052.1:0-12217 GCA_038243415.1 Actinomycetales bacterium
CACACGCCTTCCTCGCTCCAAGCGTCGGCGAGGAAGAGGTCTCGCTCGGCGGCGGCCACGGCGGCGGCGTCCCACCAGCGCATGCGCCGGAGCACCGGGGTGGCGGCAGCCACGTCGCCGCAGAGCCCTCTCGCGGCCGGCTCACCCTCTCGGCTCACGGCGCCGCGTCAGCCAGCGGGCGCGCGTCGGGGCGCCGCAGGTACCTCGGGACGGCCGGCTCCAGTGCCTCTCCGGCAGCGATCCGCGCCAGCGCGAGCGTCGCCAGCACGCCGGGGTCGAGGCCGGCCGCAGCGAGCACCGGCTCGCCGGCGAGGGCTTCGTCGTCCTCGCCGGCGGCCACGCACAGGGCGGCGCCCGGCCCGACGACGCGGCCCGGCGAGACCGATCCCGGAGCACCGACGTGAGGACCGTCCAGGCGCCGGGGCTCCCTGGCGCCGTCCACGGCATAGCGGGCCCAGTGCACCTCGCGCCTCTTGGCGTCGGTGGCGGCGACCACCTCACCGGTCAGCGGCACACCGGCGCGGGCAGCCTCGTCGACCGCCGTCGCTGCCACCGCGTCCAGGCTGCAGACGCCTCCGACCGGGATCCCGAGCGCCTCGGCGAGCACCAGCGCCGTCGTGATGCCGACGCGCAGGCCGGTGAACGGCGCCGGACCGGTCCCCACCGCCACGTGGGTGAGGTCGCGGCGGCCCACCCCGGCGGCGGCGAGGACGGCGGAGACGGCCGGAACCAGGAGCTCGACGTGGCGCCGCGCATCGAGCTCGACCCGTCGGGCCAGGACCTGGGCGCTGGGCACGCCGCCGATCTGCCTCACGGCGTCGCCGGTGGCGCGAGCGACCGCGACGCGCACCGTGGTGGACGTGTCCATCGCCAGGAGCAGCACGACGGTCACGGTAGGCGGCGGCGGGCCGGGGGGCTGACCGGGTGACGGAGACCGCCGGGGATTACATGCATGGCGCACCGAGTTGTAGGGTGCATGCACGTGAGCCGGACCGATCTCGAGACGCTCCCCGATGTCTGCCGCGCCGAGTCGACCACCCAGGTGGTCGACAGCTCCATCCGCCTGGTCCGTCTCTTCGCCGCGTTCAAGGCCTCCGAGGGCGGTTCGGCGCGCAGCCTCCTGCACGTCGTCAACGCCATGGGGCCGATGCGGCAGTCCGCCGTGGCCGAGGTCATCCACACCGACCCGTCCACCATCAGCCGGCACGTCGCCGAGCTCGTCGCCGACGGCCTCGTCGAACGGACCCCCGACCCGGCGGACGGCCGCGCCAGCCTCCTCGGGCTCACCTCCGAGGGCGCTGAGCGGGTGACCGCCATGCGGGCCGACCGGGACGCCTCCGTCGCAGGGGCCCTGAGCGGCTGGAGCACCGAGGACATCGAGGTGCTCGGCCGTGGGCTCGAGCGGTTCACCCACGACGTGCACACCCTCCTCGACCGCTGAACGACATCCCCCGCAGACCGCTGGCGCGGCCATCGTCACGCCAGCACGAGCACCACACGACCCGAAGGACACCATGACCGCGACCACGACACGCCCCTCACCGGGCTCCGAGCCGCCCGACGCGACGGACGTCTTGGCGGCCGACGGGGCGAGCAGCCCGCAGCCCTTCACCCACCGCCAGATCCTCACGGTGATCAGCGGCCTGATGCTCGGCATGTTCCTCGCCTCGCTCGACCAGACGGTGGTCTCCACGGCGATCCGCACCATCGCCGACGACCTCGACGGCTACTCCCTGCAGGCGTGGGCCACCACGGCTTTCCTCATCACCTCGACGATCAGCGTCCCGCTCTACGGCAAGCTCTCCGACCAGTTCGGCCGCAAGCCGCTCTACCTCATCGCGATCGCGCTGTTCGTGCTGGGCTCGGTGCTGTGCACGTTCTCCCTGTCGATGTACCAGCTGGCCGCGTTCCGCGCCGTCCAGGGCCTCGGTGCCGGTGGGCTCCTCTCCCTGGTCTTCGCGATCCTCGGCGACCTCGTCTCGCCCCGTGAGCGCAGCAAGTACCAGGCGTACTTCATGGCCGTCTTCGGGACCTCCTCGGTGCTCGGCCCCGTGATCGGCGGCGCGCTCGCCGGGGCCGGCCCCATCGCCGGGATCGCCGGGTGGCGCTGGATCTTCCTCATCAACGTCCCCCTGGGCATCGCCGCCTTCGCCGTGGTCCACCGCGTGCTCCACCTGCCTCACACCCGCCGGGACTCCCGCGTGGACTGGCAGGGGGCGCTGTCGCTCTTCGTGTTCCTCGTCCCGCTGCTCGTCGTCGCCGAGCAGGGACGCGTGTGGGGCTGGGTCTCCACCGGAGCGCTCGCCTGCTACGTCGTCGCCGCGGTCGGCTTCGTCGCCTTCATGGCCGTGGAGACGAAGCAGGGTGGCGCAGCCCTGCTGCCGCTCCGGCTCTTCCGCCAGCGCACCTTCACGGTCGGGATGATCGCTTCCACCCTCGTCGGCGTCGGCATGTTCGGCGGGCTGGTCCTGCTGCCCCAGTACCTCCAGGTGGTCAAGGGCTCCTCCCCCACCCGCGCCGGCCTCGAGATGCTGCCGCTGGTGATCGGCATCATGATCATGTCGGCGATAACCGGCGTGCTCATCAGCCGCACGGGTCGCTACAAGATCTTCCCCGTCATCGGCAGCGCCACGATGGCGACGGTCCTGCTGTTCATGAGCCGCATCACCGCCGACACCAGCTACTGGGAGATCGTCCCGCTCATGCTGGGGATCGGCGTGGGCCTGGGCATGAACATGCAGCCGCTGATCCTCGCGGTGCAGAACGCCGCGAACCCGCGAGAGATGGGGGTGGCCACGTCCTCGGTGACCTTCTTCCGCCAGATCGGCGGGACCGTCGGCGTCACGGCGTTCTTCTCTATCCTCTTCAGCGTCCTCGGAGGGCGCGTCACCAGCCAGTACGCCGCGGCCGCAGCCACCCCGTCCTTCCGGGCGGCTGCCGCCGCCAACCCCGAGCAGCTCCAGGCCCTGCGGGCGGGCACGTCGGGCCCGCTGGAGAACACCCAGTTCCTCAGCCAGATCGACCCGGCGCTGGCCCACCCGTTCCTCGAGGCCTTCTCGAGCTCGATGGGCTCGCTGGTCCTCGTCGCTGCCGGCGTGATGGTGCTGGCCTTCGTCGCGATGTTCTTCCTGCCGGAGCTGCCGCTGCGCACCACGGCGGGAGCCGCGGCCCAGGCCGAGCACGACGCCGCCGAGGCCGCCAAGGGCGTCGGGGCGTCGGCGATCACCCCGACGCCGCCCGTGGCCGGGGACCTCAGCGAGCACGACGGCAGGAAGGCCCCGACCACCCGCTAGGTGTACCGGGCCGTCACGTTGGTGGCAGGCGGACGGCGCAGCAGGACGGCTGGCGCAGCAGCCCGTCGGAGCTGCCGGACGTCCCACGCCAGCGAGGCGTCGAAGGCGAGGAGGTCGACCCCTGGTGCGCCACCATCGAGCCCCCCGTGGCCAGCACGTCGGGGCTCGAGGGGCCGAGCGCGACCCGCAGCACCTGGGCGTTCTGGCGGGCGAACCACGCGGACGCCTCCTGCCCGCCGAGCTCGTGGTCGGCCGGGGCGAAGAGGTCGCTGCGCGTCCCGACGCCCTAGGGCTGGCCGAGGTCCAAGCCGTCCGCCCAGCGCCCACCGACACCCCTCAGGGTGAGCGTCCGCACCTCGTCCCCACCGAGGTCCCCGGTCGTCCCGGACGGCCCCGCCACCGTGGGGGCGTCGAGCTCCAGCGTGACCTCCAGCCGGTCTCGCGACAGCACCTCGGCGAGCCCGGCGCCCCACTCCACGACGGTGATGCAGCGGTCCAGGTCGGTGTCGAGATCGAGGTCGTCGAGCTCCTCGGCGCCCGAGAGCCGGTAGGCGTCCACGTGGACCAGCGTCGGCCGGCCGGTGGTGGACCGGTGGACGCGCGCGAGGACGAACGTCGGCGAGGTCACCGCCTCGGCCACCCCCAGCCCGGCCGCGAGCCCCTGCGTGAAGGTGGTCTTTCCCGCTCCCAGCCCGCCGGTGAGCACCAGCAGGTCGCCCGCGCGCAGCCGGGCCGCCAGAGCGCTCGCGAGGTCGCGGGTGGCGGCCGCGCTGGTGCAGCGCACCGTCACGGTGGTCGGCGCCCCGCTCACGAGCCCGACACCGTGGGGGCGGCGCCGACGTACCGGCGCGGCAGGCGACCTGAGACGCGGGTGACCACCTCGTAGGAGATGGTCCCCGCCGCCTCCGCCCACTCCTGCGCGGTCGGCTCGCCCCGGGCGCCGTCGCCGAAGAGCACCACCTCGTCGCCGGCCCGCGCCGCCGCGGCGCCGGGGAGGGCGCCCAGGTCGACGACGAGCTGGTCCATGCACACCCGCCCCGCGATCGTCGTGGTGCCGCCGGCCACCCTCACCGGCGCGGGACGGTCCGGCCCGCCCGCCGAGCGCGGCACCCCGTCGGCGTAGCCCAGCGGCACCAGCCCGAGACGCGTGGGAACAGGCGTGACGTAGGCGTGCCCGTAGCTGACGCCCTGCCCGGCGCCGACGTCCTTCACCAGGACGAGCGGTGCGCGCAGGCTCATCGCTGGGCGCAGCCCGAAGGTCTCGGGGGCGCCCGCAGCGCCCAGCCGGGGCACGGGCGAGAGGCCGTACACCGCGAGGCCGGGGCGCACCATGTCCCACGCGACCCGCGGGGCCGTGAGCGTGGCGGCCGAGTTGGCCAGGTGGCGCAGCTGCCAGCGCGCACCGAGCCCCTCCCCCACGGCCACGGCGTCGGCGAACGCCTCCTCCTGGGCGCGCACCGCGGGGTGCTCCGGCTCGTCGGCGAAGGCGAAGTGGCTCCACACCCCCACGATCTCGACGGCCCCGTCGGCGGCGGCGGCCAGCGCGGCGCGCACCAGGTCCGGCCAGTCGTCGCGGGTGGAGCCGTTGCGGCCCAGACCGGTGTCGATCTTCAGGTGCAGGCGAGCCGTGACCTCGGTGCGCTGCGCGGCCTCGACGGCGGCGGCCAGCGCCCAGGGTGCCGCCACGGAGACGTCGACCCCCGCGGCCACCACGGCGTCGAGCCGCTGCCCCGGCCCGTACAGCCACGCGAGGACCGGCGCGGTGATCCCGGCCCGCCGCAGGGCCAGCGCCTCACCGAGCTGGGCGACGCCCAACCACGTCGCACCGCCCGCGAGCGCCGCGCGGGCGCTCGGCACCAGGCCGTGGCCGTACGCGTCGGCCTTGACCACCGCCATGACCTGCGCGGACCGGGCCAGGTGCCCCAGTGCGCGGGTGTTCTCCTCGATCGCCGACAGGTCGATGACGACCTGCCCTGCGCTCCCGGCGTCCTCGATGCTGTCGTGCTCGACCACGCTGGTGCTCCCGTCCCTGCTCGGCTCGTCCGTGGTGGTGGCCCCCTCGGGCCCTTCTCGCACGGCGCTCACGCGGCGCCACGCCCGTGCGCGCGCAGCAGCGCCGCGACCGCGCCGGGCACCGACTCGTGGATCGCGGAGGCATCGATCGGTCCGCCGGGGTTCGCAGCCCGGGCCGCGAGGCCGTGGACGCTGGCCGCGAGCGCCCCGGCCAGCGACGGCCGCAGACCCGCGGCGAGCAGCGCACCCGCGATGCCCGCGAGCCCGTCGCCGGAGCCGGCCGTCGCCAGCCAGTGCGGTCCGGCGTCCTGCGCCCACACGCCGCCGCCGGGCTCGACCACGAGGGTGGTGGCCCCCTTGAGCAGCACCGTCGTGCCGGTGCTTCGCGCGATGGCGCGGGCGTGCTCCAGCGGGCGGTGCTCGACGTCCTGCCGGCTGGGCGACCCGGCGCCGACGCCCTGGAGCAGGCTCACGGCCTCGCCGGCGTGGGGCGTGAGGAGCGCAGGGTTGCGGTCGGGGTCCAGCGGCCCGTGCTCGCGGACGTGGCGCGTGAGCAGCGGCAGGGCGCCGGAGTCCAGCAGCAGGGGGATGCCCCGCTCGAGGCAGGCTCGCAGGGCGGCGCCTGCGGCCTCCTCGCTGCCCTCCTCCCCCAGGTCGAGGCCGGGGCCGGCGACCCACGCCTGCACGCGACCGGTCCCCGTGACCGCCTCGGGCCAGCGCGCACGGATCAGCTCGGCGGGGTGGGCGCCCCCGGTGAAGCGCACCATCCCCGCACCCGAGCGCACCGCGGCGCCGGTGCACAGCAGCGCCGCCCCCGTGTAGGTGTCCCCTCCGGCGACGACGCCGAGCACCCCGCGCGAGTACTTGTCGTCCCCGGGGCCGGGCACCGGCCACGCAGCGGCCGCCGCGGCGGCGTCCAGGGTGCGCACTGCCGGGTCGCCCAGGAGGGCGGCGTCGAGGCCGATGTCGACGACGACCACCTCGCCGGCGGCGGCGCGGGCCGGCGGGAGCAGCAGCGCGGGCTTGGCGGCGCCCATGGTCACCGTGAGGTCGGCGCTCACGAAGGGCCCGGGCACCTCGCCGGTCTCCACGTCGACCCCGCTCGGCACGTCGATCGCGACGACGAGGGGGGCGCCGCCCAGAGAAGCCCGCGCGTCGTCCAGCGCTCCGGCCAGGAGCGCAGCGGCGCCGCTCAGCCCGGGGCGACCGCCGGTGCCGAGCATCCCGTCCAGCACGGCGTGGGCGCGGGAGAGCGCCGCGCTCGACGCCTCGTCAGCGGGCGGGATCGAGCCCCCCGCCGCGCGCAGGGCCGCCAGACCGCCGCCGTGGGCCCGGTCGCCGGTGAGCAGCGCGGTCACCACCGCGCCGCGGCGCGCCAGGGAGGCGCCGGCGTGCAGCGCGTCGCCGCCGTTGTCGCCGCTGCCGACGAGGAGGACCACCCTCGCGCCGTACACGCGACCTCGCCGCTCGCGCAGACGCCTGGCCACCACTGAGGCCAGGGCTGCCGCGGCGCGCTGCATGAGGGCCCCTGGCGGCGCAGCGTCGACGGCGGCGCGCTCGGAGGCCCTCACCGCATCGGTCGGGAAGGCGCTGCGGGGCGCGGGGAAGCCAGGCACCGCACCATCCTCCCCCACGCAGCAGCAGCGCCAGGAGCACCGGGCGTGACGGATCCGGCTGACGGGGTCGGACGGGTCAGTCCGTGGGGTCAGGCCTCGGCGACGACGAACGCCACGGCGACCCCGCCGTCGTGGCTCAGGCTCAGGTGCCACGCCCGCACGCCGCGCTGCGCGGCGAGCGCCGCAAGGGCCCCGGCCACGCGCAACGACGGCGCCCCGTGCTCGCCGCGCTCGACCACGGCGTCCAGCCATCGCAGCCCCGGCGGGGCGCCGAGGGCTTTGGCGACCGCCTCCTTGGCGGCCACCCGCGCCGCGAGCGAGACCAGCGGCAGGCCGGCCTCGGCGTCGGCGAAGATCCGCGCTCGCAGCGCCGGGACGCGCTCGAGCAGGGCGCCGAGGCGGGCGACGTCCACGACGTCGGTCCCGATCCCGACGATCACGTGCGCACGCGGAGGGTCACTCGACGGTGACGGACTTCGCGAGGTTGCGCGGGTGGTCGACGTCGTAGCCCTTGGCCGTCGCGACCTCCATGGCGAAGATCTGCAGCGGCACCACGGTGACCAGGGGCGCCATGAGGCTCGGCACGGCCGGGACGCGGATCACGACGTCGGCGTAGTCGAGCACCGCGTCGTCGCCCACCTCGGCGATCGCGATGGTCCGCGCTCCCCTGGCGCGCACCTCGGCGGCGTTGGAGAGGACCTTGGCGTGCAGCTGGTCGCGCCCGCGCGGGCTGGGCACGATGACGAACACCGGCACACCGGGCTCGATGAGGGCGATCGGGCCGTGCTTCAGCTCGCCGGCGGCGAAGCCCTCCGCGTGGATGTACGCGAGCTCCTTGAGCTTCAGCGCGCCCTCCAGGGCCACGGGGTATCCGACGTGGCGACCCAGGAAGAGCACCGTCGGGGAGTCGACGAGCTCGCGGGCCAGCGCGCGGACCTGCTCCTCGGCGTCGATCACGGTCTGGATGGCGTCAGGGACGTCGCGCAGCTGGCCGATGAGGGTGGCGACCTCGTCGGGGAAGAGGTTGCCGCGCAGCTGGGCGAGGTAGAGACCCAGCAGGTAGCAGGCGGCGACCTGGGAGAGGAACGCCTTCGTGGAGGCGACCGCGATCTCCGGGCCGGCGTGGGTGTAGAGCGCGGCGTCGGACTCGCGGGGGATCGTCGACCCGCGCGTGTTGCAGATGGCGAGGACCGTGGAGCCCTGCTCGCGCGCGTGGCGCACCGCCATGACGAGGTCCATCGTCTCCCCCGACTGGGAGATCGCCACGACGAGCGTGCGGTGGGTCAGCACCGGGTCCCGGTAGCGGAACTCGTGGGCGAGCTCGACCTCCACGGGGATGCGGCACCAGTGCTCGATGGCGTACTTCGCGACGTGCCCCGCGAAGGCGGCCGTCCCGCAGGCGATGACGATGATCTTGTCGACGGAGCGCAGGACCGAGGGGTCGACGTGCAGCTCGTCGAGGGTCATCACCCCGTCGGCGTCGGCGCGTCCCAGCAGCGTGTCGGCCACGGCCCTCGGCTGCTCGTGGATCTCCTTGGCCATGAACCACGGGAAGCCGCCCTTCTCCGCGGCCTCCGCGTCCCAGTCCACGGTGTACGGGGTGGCGTGCACGGGGGCGCCGTCGAGGTCGGTGACGCTCACGTCCTCCGCGGTGATCGTGACGACCTGGTCCTGGCCCAGCTCGAGGGCGCGCTTGGTCCGGGAGATGAACGCCGCGACGTCCGAACCGAGGTAGTTCTCGCCGTCGCCCAGACCGACGACGAGCGGGGAGTTGCGCCGCGCACCGACCACGACGCCGGGCGCACCCGAGTGGACGACGAGCAGCGTGAACGAGCCCTCGAGGCGGCGACACACCGCACGCATCGCGGCGACCAGCGCTTCGGCCCCGCCGGCCCCGGCGGCCTCACCGCCCTCTGCGCCGGCGAGCTCGGCGGCGACGAGGTGGGCGACCACCTCGCTGTCGGTCTCGGAGAGGAAGGTCGCCCCGCCCGCGGCCAGCTCGGCCTTGAGGGCGGCGTGGTTCTCGATGATCCCGGTGTGGATCAGCGCGAGGGAGCCGTCGGGGCTGACGTGCGGGTGCGCGTTGGCGTCCGTCGGCCCGCCGTGGGTGGCCCATCGGGTGTGGCCGATGGCGGCGGACCCCGCGGGCAGCGGTTCGTCGGCCAGCGCCTGGGTCAGACGTGAGAGGCGTCCGGCGCGCTTGCGGGTCGCGATACGCCCGTCGGTGACCACCGCGACGCCGGCGGAGTCGTACCCCCGGTACTCCAGGCGGGCGAGCCCCTCGAGGACCACCCCCAGCCCGCTCGCGCTCTCCCGGGCAGGACCGGCGTACCCCACGATGCCGCACATGAGGTGTGAGCCTACGTGCGCGCGGCTTCCGGGACGCTGACGCGTCCCACGTCCTGAGCAGCAGGCAGCGGGCATCATGGGCCTCGTGACAGCGCTCGAGGACGCCCTCTCGACCCGTGGTGGACCGCTCGTCGGCCTCTCCGACCAGCCCGGGCACACGAGCCCCTTCGTGGACTTCGACCGGGCTGGCTGGAGCCGCCTCGCGGCCTCCAGCGAGACCACGGTCTCCGCCGCGGACCTCGAGCGGCTGCGGGGCCTCGGGGAGCGCATCTCGCTGGCCGACGTCGACGAGGTCTACCGACCGCTCTCCCGCCTCCTCACCCTCTACGCCGCAGGCGTGCAGCAGCTGCACTCGGCCACGTCGACGTTCCTCGGGGGCGCCGCCAGCGCCGCACGGGGCGCACCCGCGGCGCGCACCCCCTTCGTCATCGGCGTCGCGGGCTCCGTGGCGGTGGGCAAGTCGACGACCGCGCGGCTGCTGCGCGTCCTGCTCTCACAGTGGCCGGACACCCCCCGCGTGGAGCTCGTGACCACCGACGGTTTCCTGTTCCCCAACGCCGAGCTGGAGCGTCGCGGGCTGATGCGGCGCAAGGGGTTCCCCGAGTCCTACGACCGCCGGGCCCTGCTGCGCTTCGTCGCCGCGGTGAAGTCCGGCGCCGAGCACGTCCGGGCTCCGGTCTACTCCCACCTCACCTACGACATCGTCCCGGGGGCGCAGATGACGGTGCGGCGCCCCGACGTCCTCATCGTCGAGGGCCTCAACGTGCTCGCCCCCGCGCGGGCCCAGGCCGGCGAGAGCTCGGCGGCCTCCGCGCTGGCGCTGAGCGACTTCTTCGACGTCTCCGTGTACGTCGACGCGCGCGCCCGCGACATCGAGCGCTGGTACGTCGACCGGTTCCTGCGGCTGCGCGAGACGGCCTTCGCGGACCCCCAGTCCTACTTCCACCGCTACGCCGGGCTCTCCGACGAGCAGGCCCGCGAGCGCGCCCACACCATCTGGGGGGAGATCAACGGCCCGAACCTCGTCGAGAACATCTCCCCCACCCGCGGGCGCGCGACGATCGTGCTCTCCAAGGGCTCCGACCACGCGGTGCAGCGCGTGCGGGTGAGGAAGCTGTGACCCTCTACCGCGCCACCGTCCTCGACACCCCTGACGACCCCTTCACCGGCGGGGTCCTGCGCGCGCAGGACGACGCGGGCCTGGTCGTCACGGACGGGCTCGTCGCGGCCCGAGGTCCATTCGAGGACGTCGCCGCGGCCCACCCCCGCGAGGAGGTCGTCGACCTGGGCGGCGGCATCCTGCTGCCGGGCCTGGTGGACACCCACGTGCACCTGCCGCAGGTGCGCATCGTCGGCGCCCTCGGGCTCCCCCTCCTCGAGTGGCTCGAGCGCTGCGCCCTGCCGGAGGAGGCCCGGCTGGCCGACGCCGCCTACGCGGTCGGCGTCGCGGACGAGTTCGTGGGCGCCCTCGCGGCCTCAGGGACGACGACGGCGCTCGTCGTCGGCGCCCACTTCGCCCCGGCCGTCGACGCCCTGGTCGCTGCCGGGGAGCGCGCTGGGCTGCGCCTGACCGCCGGCCTCGTCGTCTCCGACCGGGAGCTCCGCAGCGACCTGCTGACCACGCCGGAAAGGGCTCGGACCGAGTCCCTGGCCCTCGCGCGGCGCTGGCACGGCGCCGGCAGGGCCCGCTACGCGGTGACGCCGCGCTTCTCCCTCTCCTGCACCGAGGAGATGCTCGAGGCCTGCGCGGCGGTGCTCGAGGCCGTCCCGGGTGCGCTGTTCACGAGCCACCTCAACGAGAACCCCGCCGAGATCGACACGGTCACCCGGCTCTGCGGCGGGGACCACTACGTCGACACCTACGACCGGCACGGGCTCCTCCGGGGCACCAGCGTCCTCGCCCACGACGTCCACCCGCGCCCCGAGGAGCTCGTCGTCCTCGCTGCGCGCGGCACCTCGATCGCCCACTGCCCCACCTCGAACGCGGCCCTGGGCAGCGGGCCCTTCCCGCTGCGGGCGCACCTCGGGGCGGGGGTGCACGTGGCGCTGGGCTCCGACGTGGGCGCCGGCACCGGATTCAGCCTCCTCAAAGAGGGCCTTCAGGCCTTCTTCACCCAGCAGCTGCTCACCGGCTCGGGCGTGGCCCTGCGCCCCGCCCACCTGCTGCACCTCGCGACGGCTGCCGGCGCACGCGCGCTGGGCCTCGGAGCGCAGGTCGGTGACCTCAGCGTCGGCAAGAGGTTCGACGCCGTCCTCGTGGCGCCACCGGCCGGGGGCGTCCTCGACGTCGCGATGCGCCGCTCCGGCGGCCCGGAGGACGCCCTGGGGCGGGTTTTCGCCCTCGGGGGGCCGGGCGACGTCGCCCGGGTGTGGGTCGACGGTCACGTCGTCCACGACGCGCGGACCGCCCCCGCCGCCTGAGCCTCAGAGGGGCGTGAGGCTCAGGCCGGACAGGGAGATCAGGGAGCGCGCAGGGCGAGGCGCTGGGTGACCACGGCCGCGAGGGCGTTCGCCACCCGTTCGGCCTGCTCGACCGCGGGTGCCTCGACCATGACGCGCACCAGCGGTTCGGTGCCGGAGGGGCGGAGGAGGACGCGGCCGGTGGACCCCAGCTCCGCTGCGGCGTCCGCGACCGCCGCGAGCACCACCTCGTCGCTCTGGGCCCGCCCGCGGTCGACGCCGCCGACGTTGACGAGCACCTGCGGGAAACGCTCGATGGCGCCGGCCACCTGGGCCAGGGTGTGGTCGCCCTCGGCGACCCTCGCGAGGAGGTGCAGCGCGGTGAGCACCCCGTCGCCGGTCGTCTGGTGGTCGAGCATCAGCACGTGGCCGGACTGCTCGCCGCCGAGGGAGTGCCCGCCCGCCCGCATGGCCTCCAGGACGTACCGATCGCCGACAGCGGCGCGCACCACGTCGATGCCCGCCTCCCGCATCGCGAGGACCAGC
>JBBSRD010000053.1:0-12152 GCA_038243415.1 Actinomycetales bacterium
GCCCAGGTCGCCGCCGAGCACGCCCGTGAGGTCTCCACCGCCCTGCAGGACGGCGACACCGCGAGCGCCCTGACCGCGGGACGGGCCGCCGCCGAGGCCACGGCCCGCGCCCACGACCACGCCGAGGCGCTGCCCCTGCGCCTGGCCAGCCACCTCCCCCTCAGCGGCCCCCTGCTCACCGACACCCGGGCGCTCGTGGCGGCGGCGGACACCGCCGTGGGCGCCGGGGCGCGGCCGGTCCTGGAGGTCGCGGACCGCCTCGGCGCCGACGGTGGGGCGGGCCTGCTCCGGGAGGACGGGAGCGTCGACGTGGACGCCCCGGCCGGCGCCGCGCAGGTGGTGCAGAGCGCATCCGTGGCGCTGGCCGGTGCCGACGACCGCGCCGCCGCCGTGGACCCGCAGCGTTTCCCCGCCTCGTTGCGCCCGCAGGTGGCTGGGGCGCGCAGCGGTATCGCCGACGCGTCCGACGCGCTCGCCCGGGCGGGCCTCGCGCTGGCGGTCGCCCCGGACGTCCTGGGTGCCCGCGGCCCCAGCAGCTACCTCGTGATCTTCCAGAACCCCGCGGAGCTGCGACCCACCGGCGGCCTCTTCCGGACGTGGGCGTCCGTGGACGTGGACGACGGGCGGGTGCGGCTCTCGGGGGTGGGTGCGAACGACGACTTCACGGGGGCGCGCTCCCCGGCGTCGGGCCTGGGCCGCGAGCAGCGCGCCTACTACGGCGACGGGCCGGTGCGGCTGACGAACGCCAACCTCTCCCCGGACTTCACCGTCGCGGCGCCGCTGCTGGTGGGTGCGTGGGAGGAGCTGGGGCGCCCCGCCCCCGACGCGGTGGTGGCGCTCGATCCCCGCGGCATGGCCCCGCTGGTGGGCCGCGGGAGCCTCGAGGCGCCCGGCGGGCCGGCGGGCCGGCGCGGACACCGTGGTGGACGTGCTGCTGCGCCAGGCCTACCGCGACCTCGCTGACGACGACGGCGCCCGGGACCGGTACCTCTCGAACGTGGTGGGCACCGTCTTCGAGCAGGCGCTGGGCGGCGGCGCGCTCACCCCGGCGACGCTGACCGGCGTGCTCGACGCCGCCCGCGGCGGGCACCTGCTGGCGTGGAGCGCGGACGCAGCCCTCCAGGAGGCGCTCGCGGGCGCCGGCGTCGCGGGGTCCCTCCCCGAGCCGGAGCGAGGGGCGGCGCAGGTGCACCTCACCAACGTCGACGGCTCGAAGCTCGACTCCTTCCTCACCCTCGACGAGGCCACCGCGTGCCCGCGCGACGGGGCGCCGGCGTCGCTCGTGCTGAGGCTGCGCAACGACGCGCCCGCCACCGTGCCCCCGTACGTGACCAGCAAGCTGGCCGGTGCGAGCGCCCCCACGACGCACACGGTGCAGGTGGCCCTCTACCTCGGCGCCGGCCCGGGCCCGTCACGGACGGACGTGGACGGGGGCGGGACCGGCGTCGCCACCGCGTCCGGGACCGAGGCCGGCTGGGGGTGGACCCGGTTCGACGTCGACCTGCCCCGCGGGGAGGACGTCGTGGTGACCGCGACGACGGGCGGGCGGGCGCTGAGCGAGGTGAGCGGCCAGCCGATGGTCGTGCCGGCCGGGGTGGACGTGGCACCGTGCGCCCCGTGACCGTGAGCGAGCACCGCACCTACGCCGAGCTGGTGAGCGCGCTGGCCGCGGCGCAGAAGACCGCCAGGGGCGCCCCGCTGTACTCCCGCGTGGTCAACCGGCCGCTGGGCCGCAGGCTCGCCGCGCTCGCGCACCTGCTCGGGGCCACCCCTGACCAGGTGACCGCGGCCTCCGCGGCGGCGACGTTCGCGGGGATCGCGGCGATCGCGCTGGCGCCTGCGGGGGCCTGGTGGTGGGGCGTGGTCGTGGCGTCCCTGCTGGTGCTCGGGTACGCCCTCGACGCCGCGGACGGCCAGCTGGCGCGCCTTCGCGGCGGGGGCTCGGTGGCCGGTGAGTGGCTGGACCACGTGGTGGACGCCGCGAAGATCGCCACGATCCACCTGGCCGTCGCGGTCGGCGCGTGGCGCACCGGCGCGGACGGTCCCTGGCTCCTGGTGCCGCTGGCCTTCTCGGCGCTGGCGTCCACGTGGTTCTTCACGATCATCCTCAACGACCACCTGTCGCGGCTGGCGGGCGGGCGGGACGGGCAGGCGAGCGTCGCGGCCGGTTCCGAGGGGGGCGGCGCGCGCAGCCTGCTGCGGTCGCTGGCCGCGCTGCCCGCGGACTACGGCGTGCTGTGCGCGGTCTTCGTGACCCTCGGGTGGCCCGAGTTCTTCCGTCCGCTCTACACGCTGCTGGCGCTCGGGTTCCTGGTGATCACGGCCGCGTCGATGGTGGCGTGGCGCCGGCGCATCCTGATCGCTTCACAGCGTGCCTAGTTACCACTCAGAGTAACTAGTCACTCCATTCGATCTTGGATTTATCACGCAGAATGAAGTGATTCGGGGTCAATACGGCAGGAGCATGCCTCGAATCGTCACACGACGACCACACTCCGTGATGAACTTCGGCTCATGCCACCCGGCGCTCCCGAGAGAGCCATGCACGCGAACCGATCCCTGAGGATCGCCATGATCGGTACGCGCGGCGTCCCGGCGAGGTACGGCGGCTTCGAGACCGCCGTCGAGGAGATCGGTGCGCGACTCGCCGCCGAGGGCCACGCGGTGACCGTCTACTGCCGCAGCGACGGGGAGCACCACGAGCCCGTCCACCGCGGCATGCGCCGCGTCGAGCTGCCCGCGCTGCGTCGACGCAGCCTCGAGACCCTCTCCCACACGCTCGTCTCGGTGCTTCACCTGCTCGCCCGGCGTCGTGCCCCCGACGTCGTCCTCGTCTTCAACGCTGCCAACGCCGTCCTCCTGCCGCTGCTGCGGCTGCGCCGGGTCCCGGTCGCCACGCACGTCGACGGCCTGGAGTGGAAGCGCGACAAGTGGTCCGGGACCGGCAAGCGGTTCTACCGGGTGGCCGAGTCCCTCGCCGTCCGGTGGTCCGACGCCCTCATCGCCGACGCCGCCGGCATCGCCGACTACTACCGCGAGGAGTTCGGCGCGGGCACCCAGCAGATCGCCTACGGCGCACCGGTCCAGCGGGACCCCGCCCACGACCGCGTCGAGGCCCTGGGCCTGGTGCCCGGCGGCTACCACCTGATCGTGGCGCGCTTCGAGCCCGAGAACCACGTGGACCTCCTGCTCCGCGGGCACCTCACCTCTCGGGCGGCGCTGCCCGTCGTCGTCGTCGGCTCCGCGCCCTACCCCGGCGAGCACGTCGCGGCGATCCACGCGCTCGCCGAGGACGACCGCGTGCGCCTGCTCGGCGCCGTGTGGGACACCGAGACCCTCGACCAGCTGTACGCGGGCGCCCTGACCTACCTGCACGGGCACTCCGTCGGCGGCACCAACCCCTCGCTGCTGAGGGCGATGGGCGCCGGGACCGCGGTGATCGCCTACGACGTGGTGTTCAACCGCGAGGTGCTCGGCAGCCGCGGCCTCTTCGTCAACGGCGCGCAGGACGTCGGGCCGCTTTTGGAGGACGCCGAGGCCGACCCCGCGGCGTGGCAGGCGCGCGGGCTGGCCCTGCGCGAGCGCGCCGCGATGACCTACTCGTGGGACGCGGTCGCCCGCGACTACGGCCTGCTGGCCTGCTCGCTGGACGCCGGGACCAGCCAGCGCGGCGAGCGCAGCGGCGCCCGCGCGTCGGGCGGCGACCCCGCGGCCGTGGTCGAGATGCAGTCCCGCGTCGCGGCCTCCGCGCCCAGGGTGGTCGAGCTGAGCGAGCAGGAGCAGGTCGCCGAGGCGGCCCCCCACGACCACCTCGTCGACGTCAGCGACCACCACCGGGAGACGACCCTCGTCGATCCGGTCGCCCTGCACGATCCCGACGACGACCTGGCCCGCCAGCCGTCGGTGGCCTCGTGACCACGGGCTCCGGGAACGCCCACCTCGTCACCACCGGCTACGTGCCCGGGGTCTGGGACATGTTCCACGTCGGGCACCTCAACATCCTGCGGCGGGCCCGCGAGCGCTGCGACGTGCTCGTGGTCGGCGCCGTCACCGACGAGGTGGTCGCCGGCACCAAGGGACGCACGCCCGTGGTGCCGCTGGAGGAGCGCATGGAGATCGTGCGCGGTCTGGCCATCGTCGACGAGGTGGTCGCCGACGACTGCACCGCCGACAAGCTCCCGATGTGGCAGCGCCTGCGCTTCGACGTCCTCTTCAAGGGCGACGACTGGCGCGGCACCGAGCGCGGCGCCGTCCTCGAGGCGTCGATGGCGGCGGTCGGGGCGCGCGTGGAGTACTTCCCCTACACGCCCGGCACGTCCTCGACGCTGCTGCGCGCGCTGCTCACCGCCCAGGAGGGGTGAGCCCCGGGGCGCCGGCAGCCATCCAGGATGGTCGCCGCCGCCCGCTCGACGTCGACCACGCAGGTCCGCAGCGCTCGGGCTGACCGTTCGAGGGTGATGGTGACCATTTCGTCACATGTAGTCGATTCGTCATACGATGCGTGACATCGGCGGGGTGATCACCTATTGTCAGGTCACCCGGTGCTTCAGCGATGGCGACGGGTCGATGAGCAGACAGCAGGTGAGATGTCGGGCTTCCCGCTCACGGACGACCTACCCCGTCCCAGAGCCCTCGGGCTGCCGGCTCGGCGCCTCAGCCGCCGCCAGCAGCGCATCATCGTCGTCTCCACGCTGCGGCTCGGCGCGGGCATCATGCTGGCGATCCCGCTGACCCACGCCACCGTCGCCGGTCCGTTCGGCCCCTGGGTCCTCGTGTGGCTGCTGGGCTCCGCGATCTGCGCCATCGTCGGCTCGTCCCTCCGGGTCGGCTCCCGGCTCTCACCACGCACCGGCTGGGTGGGGCGCTCCGTCGAACCGGTGCTGGCCGCCGTGGACGCCCTGGCGTTCGTCACCGTCGCCCTGACGTCTCTCGGCCAGAACGGGTACGGACCCGTCGCCGTCCTCGGGCTCGTTCTGCTCGCCCAGGCCCCGCTGACCTGGGGGTGGCGCGGGGTCGTCCTCGTGGTCGCGCCCCTCACCGCCGTCGCGCTCTGGAATCCGTCACCTGCGGTCCCGAGCAGCAGCGTCCAGCTGGCCCTCGTAGCGGTGATCGCCGGCGCCGCCGCGCTCGGCCTGTGGCTGCGCCAGCTGCTCCTGAGCCAGCGCGCCATCGCGGAGCACACCCGGGCCACGCTGGCGGTCGTCTTCGACCACTCCCCCACCCCCGCCGGCATCCTGTGCGTCACCGGTCGCTTCCTGCGCGCCAACGCCGCGATGAGCGCGCTCTGCGGGTGCGGGGCCGACCGCCTCAGCGGGCAGAGGCTGATCGACCTCGTGCACCCCGACGACGCGATGGTCCTGGAGCGCGTCATGGTCTCGGTGCTGCGGGACGAGGCCCCCGCCGGCACCCCGGGCCAGACGATGGAGACGCGCCTCATGGGCCCCGCCGACGAGCGGTGGGTGCGCCTGGTCGTCGGCTTCGTGCCGGCCTCCCTCGGGTTCCCCGCCCAGCTGGTGGTGCAGGCCGAGGACGTCCAGGAGCGGCGCGCCGCCACCGCCCGCCTCGAGCACGAGGCCACCCACGACTCCCTCACCGGGCTGCCCAACCGGCGCGCGGTGCACCGCGAGCTGGAGCGGCTCACCGCGGGCCCACCTCCTGACCAGGGGCTCGGCACCACCGACGGCACGGCGCGGACCGGGGCCCTCGTGCTCATCGACCTCGACGGGTTCAAGGCCGTCAACGACCAGATGGGCCACGCCGCCGGCGACGAGGTGCTCGTCCTCGCCGCGAGGCGCATCGAGGGCTGCCTCGAGGTCGGAGAGATGGCTGCGCGCCTGGCCGGCGACGAGCTCGTGGTCATCGCCGACGCCGTGGACGGCGACGAGGGCGCACGGGCGCTCGGGCGGCGGGTGCTGTCCGCGCTGGTGGGCACCGTCCGCGTGGACGCCGGCCCCGTCGACCTGCAGGCCAGCGCGGGGGTGGCGCGCCTCCACGACGACGACGGCCCGTCGTCCGTGCTCCGCCGCGCCGACGTCGCGCTCTACCGGGCCAAGAGGGCCGGCGGCGGTCGCCTCGAGCTGACCGTCACCCCGCCTCGGCCCGCGCGTACCCGCGTCACGTCTCGCTGACCCACCCGCTCGCCCCATCCCTCGCCTCCTCCTCTTCTTCCTCGTCATCGCCGCACTTTGGTCACCTTCTGCTAGCTCGGGACCCCAGCTGCAGCACCAGGTGACCGAGGTGCGGGAAGGAAGGAGAGGAAAAGGGAGAGAAGGGGCGGCGGGGTCGATGGGCTCGGGTCAACACCGGGTCCACGGGCTGCTCGCGGCCTAGGGTCGCGACGTGAAGGAACCAGCGGGGCCCGTCACCGATCCTCCTCAAGATCTCGTCATGGCGTCGCTCCTCGGCGCCCACGCGCACCTCGCGCAGCGGCGGGGAAGAGCGGTGCGATACCCCCCGGACGTCTCACCGTTCGCCGCGCTCCCGCCCGACGCCGACGAGGCCGACTGGGCCGACCTCGCTGCGCTGACGACCCCCAGCCCCTCCGGCGACGGGTGCACCTGCAAGGGCCCCCAGCCCAGCAATTCGAGCGCGAGCTGCTTCTCAGACGGCTCCCCCGACCGCATCTCGAGCGCGAGACGCGGTCGGGGTGGGTCGGGAGACGACGTCTCGGGCGCGAAGCGCGGCGGCGCTCGGGAGCCCGACGAGGTCCTCCTCAGCGAGATGCCCCGCGACGTGCCTGACGCCTGGGTCCGGGTGGGACCGATGCTCCCGGGCGTCCAGATGGTCGACGAGAGCGTGGACGCCCACCCGAGCGAGAAGGCGCTGGTGCTCGGCCCGGGCGACGTCGACGACATGGTCGCCCTGGCGCGCGCCACCCGTCCTGGACCGTTCGCGCCGAGCACCCGCCTGATGGGCCGCTACCTCGGCATCCGTCGGGACGGGGTGCTCGTGGCGATGGCCGGGGAGCGCATGCGCCCGGCCGGGTGGGTGGAGGTGAGCGCGGTCTGCACCCACCCGTCGGTGCGCGGCGAGGGTCTCGGCTCCGAGCTCGTGCGCGCCGTGGTGGCCGGGGTGAGGGCCGACGGGTCGCGCGCGCTGCTGCACGTGGAGGACGGCAGCCCCGCGCGCCGGCTGTACGAGCGGCTCGGCTTCCGGGTGCGCCGGACGGTCGAGCTGCACCGTCTGCGCGCGCCGTCGTCGGGGGTAGAGGGAGAGGGAGAGGGAGCTGGCAGGCGTGGCTGAGCGCAGGGTGCTCGTCGCGCACCCCTCCCGCGAGCGCTACGGCTCGGACCGCCAGTGCCTGGAGTCCGTCCGGGCCCTCGTCACCGACGGGTGGGGGGTCACGGTGGCCCTGCCCCCGCGAGACCAGCACGCAGGCGGGCACGGCGGCGACCTCGGTGACGACATGGCCGACGCCGGCGCGACGGTCATCACGCTCGACGCCCCGGTGCTGCGCAAGGCCTTCATGACCCCGCGGGGCCTCGTCCGGCTCGTGGTGCGCGGCGGCGCCTGCCTCCCCCGGCTCGTCGGGGCGGTGCGCAGCGCCGGGCCGGACGTCGTCTACGTCTCCACCCTCGTCACCCCGCTGTGGGTCCTGGCGGCCCGCCTCGCCGGCGCCCGCGTGGTCGTCCACGTCCACGAGGCGGAGGGCGACGCCGCCGCCCCGGTCCGCGCCGCGCTGGTGGCGCCGCTCGCGCTCGCCCGGGTGGTCGTGGCCAACAGCGCGGCGAGCCTCGCGGTGCTCGTGGACAGCGCACCGTCCCGGCCGCGGCGGGTGCGCCGAGCGCTCGCAGCCCGGACGACGGTGGTGCACAACGGGGTCCCCGCACCCGCACCCACAGCCACCAGCGCCGCGCGCCCCCGTCTCGACGGGCCCGTGGCCCTGGTGCTGGTCGGGCGCCTCTCCCCGCGCAAGGGCAGCGACACGGCCGTCGAGGCGCTGGCACAGCTGACCGCGAGCGGGGTCGACGCCACGCTGACGCTCGTGGGCGACGCCTTCGAGCACTACGCGTGGTTCGAGGAGTCGCTCCGCGCCCACGTCCACGAGGCCGGCCTGGAGGGACGGGTGACCTTTGCCGGCCTCGCGGCCTCGCCGTGGCCGGCGCTCGCCAGCGCCGACGTGGCGCTCGTCCCCTCCCGCGTAGAGCCCTTCGGCAACATCGCCGTGGAGGCCATGCTGGCCGGGCGGCCGGTGGTCGCGAGCCGCACGCAGGGCCTCGCCGAGGTGGTGCGCGACGGCGTCGACGGGCACCTCGTGGACCCCGGCGACCCCGGCGAGCTGGCCGCCGCCGTCCGGGCGATCGTCGCGGGCTGGCCAGCCGCCCTCGCACGGGCGGACCTCGCCCAGCGCGCTGCACGAGAGCGCTTCTCGACCGACGCGTACGCCGCGGGGCTCCTCTCAGCGATGGACGTCGCAGCACGCCGCTGAACCCCTGTCTGCGGGCCCGCGTCGTCAGGCCTGCACCATCAGGCGTCGAGCGTCAGGGCCGGACAAGCACCCCGAGCGCGGCGTCGCCGACCGCGAGATCGTCGACGGTGACGGTGGCGCCCGTCCCCACGAGGCCCGATCGGTAGGCCGCCACACCGACCCCGCCGGGCGCGGCCAGCCCGGGCACGTCATCCTCTGCGCTGAGCTGCCACGTCGCCGGCGCCGGCGCGTCGACCGGCCACGCCGCAGCGCGCAGCTGGGCGGTGGGGCCGGTGCTCCCGGGTCCGGTGACGACGAGCCGCACCCGCAGCGCGCGGTTCTCCGAGCTGGTCCCCGGGGGCAGCGTGGTCGTGGACAGCACCGTCTCCGCCCCGCCCGAACGCCTCCTCAGGGACAGCTCCACGGAATCGTCGTCGAAGCCGCGCAGCTGGAGCCGGTAGTCCGTGCCGGGGTTGGTGCGGCGGACCACCAGCGCCGCGTAGCTGCCGGCGGTTCCGCCGAAGGTGACGCTGGCGTCCACGTCTTTCACCGAGACGCCCGTCAGGTCGGCCTCGACACCCTTGCGGGGTGCGACCGTGATGGTCCCCGCGCCGTCGCGGACCGCGAAGGCAGAGCCGGGGCCCCTCAGCGCCCACGGGCCGCCGGCGTCAGCCGTGCCCCACGAGCCGGTGGCCTGGCGGGAGAAAGCGTCACGGGCGCTCGCCGCAGGGGTCGCCGGCGGGACGGGCTGGCTTGGAGCGGGCGGCGCCGGAGGCTGAGGGGCCGGCGGTGCAGGTGGCTGCGGCTGTCCGGGAGCAGGCGGTGCCGGCGGTTGCGGTGCAGGTGGCTGGGCCTCCGGCGGCGGCTGAGGTCCCGGGATCGGGGGCGCTGGCGGCGGCGGCGGCGGCGCAGCGATGACGGTCACGGTGCTCGCGGTGGAGGTGATCGTGTTGCCGTCGGGGTCGGTGACCCGCACCCGGTAGGAGACGGCGCCGCCGGGGGCTGCGTCGTCGCTCGCGACGAGGGCCGGCCGCCTCCACCACGACGACGCACCCTCCTGCGTCGCGACCACCTCGGGGCGGGCGCCGCCGGCCGAGCGCAGCACCTCGTAGGTGAGGGAGGCGTCGTCGCGGTCCCAGGCGCTGGTCCACCTCAGCGAGACGGTGCCCGGGCGGGGCGACGTGGTGACCGGCGTCAGGGTGTCGTAGCCGAGGGGGCCGGCGGCGTTCGGCGCTGCGTCGCGCGCGCGGAAGCGGACGAGGCCCTGCTGGGCGGCGCCGTTGACCTTCGGGAACTCCCCGCCGAGGACGACGTAGCCGTCGGCGGCGTCCACCGCCCACGCGGCCTGGTTCTGACCGGTGACCTTCCCGCCCTCCAGGCTCGGCAGCCAGTGGAGCAGCTCGGGCGCGGGCCGGCCGGAGAAGGACCCCGAGGAGTTCCTGCGCCCGGACGGGGACGGCGCGGTGGTGGTCGCCTGGGCCCGCTGCCAGCGGCGCGGGCGCGACTCGGGGAAGGCGCCGATCGCGGAGCACTGGTGGGGGTGGCCCGCGGCGTAGAGCACCCCGCCGGCGGGGGCGACGTCGTAGGTGTCGCCGAGGCAGCCGTTCGCCCACGCCAGCGCCCCGGTGCGGGCGTCGGCCGCGAAGGTGTTCTCCAGGTTCCCGCCGGGCCCGTAGACGTAGCCCGAGCCGTAGACGCGGGAGCCGTCGCTGCTCAGCGAGTAGATGGCGGCGTCGGGGCCGGCGTTGCGCACGACAGTGTTGGCCGCGAAGGGGGCGGGGCCGCCGCCGGCGAGGTCGACGGCGCCGAGGCCGTAGGCGGGGGCGCCGGCCAGCGTCTTGAAGCGGCCGCCGACCACCAGGGTGCCGGCGCCGGGGGGCGCGACGATCGCGAACACCTCCCGGTCCGCCGCGGGGGCCCAGGGCGTCAGCGCCCCGTCCGAGGCCGTGAAGGCGGCGAGGCGGGTGCGGGCCGCGCCGCCGGTGGTGGTGAAGGAACCGCCCGCGTAGACGGTGTCCCCCACGGCCGTGACGGCGCGCACCCTGGCGTTGACGCCCGGCGCAAAGCCGTCGACGAGCGCGCCGGTGACGGCGTCGAGGGCGACCAGGCGATCGCGCGCCTGACCGTCCACGGTGGTGAAGTCCCCGCCGACGTAGAGGCGCCGGCCGTCGGGCGAGGCGGCGATGGCCAGGCCCTGGGCGTTCAGGGTCGGGGCCCACGAGCTGACGAGCTCGCCGGTGCTCAGGTCGAAGGCGAGGAGGTTGGCGCGCGGGGTCAGGTCCTTCCCGGGGGCGGATCCGGCGGGGCGGGCGTTCGCGAAGGACCCCGTGACGTAGACGCGCTGGCCGACGACCACCTGCGCCCACACCACCCCGTCGACCTGGACGGTGGGCAGGGCGTCGGCTGAGACCGTGGCGGGGAGCCCCGGGGTCACGGGGGTCACGGGCGCTGCGGGGCGTGCGGGTGCCGGCGCAGCAGGGACCGGGGCCGCGGCCGCCGGCGCGGCGAGGGGGAGGCTCGCGGCGAGCACGACGGCTGCCGGCGCGGCGAGCACCCGGAGGCGACGTGCGGCTCGCGCCTGAGCGGACGAGGCGGTGGCGGTCATGGTGTCTCCGGGTCGTGTGGGGGCGAGAGCAGGGTCGGGTCGCACGTGGTGCGGGTCATCGGGCCACCACCACGGCCACCTCGCGAGCGCTGGAGAGGCCCACCTCCAGGCGCAGGCCTGCTGTCGACGTCGCTCGCTCGCCACCGCCGCGCAGGCCGAAGACGTAGGTGCCGGCGCGCTCCCCGCCCGCTGGCAGGGAGCCGGTCAGGACGTCGGACGGCTTGCCGTCGCTGGGGATGGCGGGGGCGCCGTCGGCGCCGGTCGCGGTGACGGCCAGCCCGGCGAGGTCCACCGGCTCCGCGGAGGTGTTGACCAGCCGCAGGACGACCACCGCTGCCGGTCCCGCGATGTCGCCGGGCCCGAGCGGGCGGACGCGGGCCGAGGTGACGGAGTCCACGCGCGCCCGCACCGCGGGGCCGACCCGCACGCTCTCGCCCACCGGCACCGGGTCCAGCACCGCGGTGCCTGCTGCGCTCGCCGGGCCCCCACCGCTGGGGGCGGGGCGGCCGGTCGGTGTGGCGGACGTCCCGGCGCCTCCGGCCCGCGCCTCCTCGGCCCTCGTGTTTCCGGCCCTCGTCTCTCCGGCCCTGGTTCCAGGCAGCGCGAGAGGGATCGCAGGTCGGGGACCCGGGACGTCGCGCGTCGCAATGACGGCGTCGCTGCCGCTGACCGTAGGGGGCCGGGGGCCGCTGAGGACGCGTGCGGAGCTTTCCGGGGACTCCTCCACGGGGGCGCCGGGAGCCGTCACGGCCGGCGTCGTCGAGCGCGGTCCCTCGGCCGAGGCAGCACCAGCCGGCGCCGGCGACGACGGGTCGGACCTCCAGCCGGCGATCGCGGCGCCGCCGGCCGCGAGCGTCACCACCGCCACCGCTGCGACGACCGCCACCACCCGCCGGCGCGAGCGCTGGCCAGAGCCTGCGGGAGGACCGGCGGGAGCGGGCGGGCGGGTTCCTCCGCCCTCGGCCGTCGGGGTCTCGTCCCTGGGAGCAGCGTGGCGGAAGAACACTCTGCGTGAGGGTTGATGCACAGAATGCACTCACTGGAGGTCGTGAGGGCCTACCGTCGGACGGGCACCGACCCTCCCCCGACGCACGCAGCCACCGGCACGCGGCCGAACGCCCGCGCACCGACCCCGACGCC
>JBBSRD010000054.1:0-12139 GCA_038243415.1 Actinomycetales bacterium
CGCGATCATCGGCTCGGCGGCGGCGGCGACGGCCACGCCGTCAAGAACACCGCCGCTGCCGCCGCTGCCCGGACGCGATGACGCAACAGCTGCGGCGCGCGTCCTTGATCACACGTCTGAACCTCGACGTGAGGTCGGACACCGCCCCGGCTCCTGGGGACGTGGTCGAGAGGGGGTGTCGGCGTCAGGTCCGGGCGGTCTGCACCGCGGGTCGACGGGGTCGCTCTCCCGCTGCGCTGGACGCACCAGAGGCGTCCTCGGTCGCATCGACGACCTGCACGGCTCCACCGGCGATGGCCGACAGGGCTGCCAGGTGGTCCGTGAGCGCCCGGCGTCCGTCGGCCGTGAGGGCGAGCCAGGTCCGGGGGCGCCGACCCACGCGGCCTTTCGTGACGTCCACGTACCCGGCGCCCTCGAGGGTGGCGACCTGCTTGGACAGCGCCGAGTCGGTGATCTCCACGGCGTCGCGGACCTCGCCGAAGTCGGCCCTGTCCACGGCGGCGAGCGCCGCGACGATCGACAGGCGCACGGGCGCGTGGATGACCTCGTCCAGCCGGTGGCGGGGGTGGGCGTCGGTCATGGCTGGGAGGTTCGACGGCGGACGACGCGCGTCGTGGGCCGGGCGATGACGGGGGCCACGAGGAACGGCGCCGCGTCGACGGCGGCCGCGGTCGGCCTCGGACCGCCCGGCCAGGAGGTCCGAGGCCGTCCGCGACCCCGCCAGGGCTGCCTGTGCCTGGTCGCCCTCATCGTGCGACCGCCGCTCGACCCGCGAGCACGGCTGCCACCACGAGAGGAGCCGCGACGACGACCGCGGCCAGGATCCAGTACGCCGGGACCCCGGGAAACATGTTCAGCCCTGTCTGCAGCGCGGCCGAGAAGACGATGCCCCAGACGACCATGGCCGTGACGTGCAGGCGGGCGAAGCCGCGCGGCACCACGCCCTGACGGACCACCCTCACGACCATCACTGCCGTCGCGGCGAGGAAGGCACCGGTCACGGCGAGGACCGCGGTCACGTCGGCGAGGCCGGCCGTGAGCACCACCGCGGTGGACCCGGCGGCGAGGACGGCGTACAGGGAGCGACCCCAGCACGCCCGGCCGGCCAGACGATCGCGGGCGGAAGCGGCACCGAGCAGCGATGCGTGGGCGTCGTGGACACCGGGGTTCATGGACATGAGCTCACGATGGCACGTAGTTTCCATGGTGGCAAGTACGTGCCACGATGAGGTGACGCCCTACAGCTGCGCCAGCAGGTGGTCCCTGCGCCGCTCCAGCACCTCGGCGGACGCCGACGCGGACGCCGGGCCCGGCACGGCCTTGCGCAGCGCCACGTGCACGCGCCCGTGCGGCTCGGCGGTGCGCGCCGCGACCTGCGCGACCAGGCGGTTGACCTCGCGGCGCAGGTCGGCGGCGGCGCGCCAGCTGGCGTCCGTGGACGGAGGAGCAGCGTCCGCCCGGTTGTCGGCCGCGCCGGCCGGCAGACCCGTCTGCTCGGCCGACCGCGCCGCGCTGCGGCGCCGGATCTCGTCGTCCCTGCTGGACAGCAGCGCTGCCGTCTGCTCGGGGGTCAGCAGCCCCGGCAGCCCGATGAAGTCCTCCTCCTCGGCGCCGAGCGGCTCCCCCGGCTCACCGGCGAGCACCGCGCGCCCGCCGTGCAGGACGTGGGCGAACTGCGCGTCGGCGTCCAGCGCCTCGTTCTCACCCACGCCGCCGGTGGGCTCGCGCGGGGGCAGCGGGTCGAGGTCCTCGCTGGGCTCGGCCGGCGCCGGGATGACGTGGTTGCGCTCCTCCTCCATCGAGGCGGCCAGGGTGAGCAGCGGGCGGACCGCTGGCAGGAACACCGTCGCCTGCTCGTGCCCGCCGCGGGCGCGGACCACGCGGCCGACGGCCTGGGCGAAGAACAGCGGCGTCCGGTAGCTCGTCATCCACGCCAGCACCGCCGCCCGGGGCACGTCGACGCCCTCGGAGACCATCCGCACGCAGACCGCGATCCGCTGGCGGGAGGTGGTGAAGGACTCGATGCGCTGGGAGGCCCCGCGGTCGTCGGAGAGGATCAGCTCGGGCTTCTCCCCCGTCACCCGCTCGACGATCTTCGCGTAGGCGCGAGCGTCCTCCTGGTCGGAGGCGAGCACCAGGCCCGCGGCGTCGGGCTGGCCGTGCTCGCGCAGGTGGCTGATGCGGTCGTCGACGGCCGCGATGACGTGGCTGACCCACTGCCCCTTCGGGTCCAGGGCGGTGCGCCACGCGGTGGCCTCGATCGACCTCGTGCTCGGCTCGGACAGCGACGCGGCGACCACGTCGCCCGCGCTGTTGCGCCAGCGCGCCGTGCCGGTGTAGGCCGCGAACACCACCGGTCGCACCACCCCGTCGGCGAGGGCCTCGCGGTAGCCGTAGGTGTAGTCGGCGGTGGACGTCTGCTCGCCGTCGGCCCCGGAGTCCACGTAGCGCACGAAGGGGATCCGCTCCCCCGGCTTGGTGCGGAACGGCGTCCCCGTCAGGCAGAGCCGGCGCGCGGCCCGGTCGAAGGCCTCCTCGACGGCCTCGCCCCAGGACAGGCCGTCGCCGGCGTGGTGGACCTCGTCGAGGATCACCAGCGTCTTCTTGGCGGTGGCGCGCGCCGCGTGCAGGGCGGGCTTGCCGGCGACCTGCGCGTACGTCGTCACGTAGCCCCGCGTGCCGCCCCGCACGGGCCCCACGGCGTTGGTGAGGTTGGGGTCCAGGACGATCCCCGCGGCGTCGGCGGCCTCGGCCCACTGGGTGCGCAGGTGGTCCGTCGGCGCGACGACGACCACCCGGTCCACCCGGCGGGCGACCAGGAGGCGCTGCGCGAGGGTGAGGGCGAACGTCGTCTTGCCCGCGCCCGGCGTCGCCGTGACCAAGAAGTCGCTCCCGGAGCCGGCCTCGACCGCGTCGTCGTAGGCGGCCAGCGCCCTGGCCTGCCACAGGCGCAGCGGCCGTGCGCCGCCGGAGCCGGGGTCGGGGGCGGTCGTGGGGTCGATCGCGGGGGTGAGGGCTGAGGTGAAGAGGTCGGGGAGAGCAGTCATCGCTGGTCGAGGGTAGGTCAGGCGACCGACGCGGCGGCGCCTGGAGCGCTCCCGGCGGGGCGCGCCCGGTTGCCGAAGAACGCCGCGAGCAGGCCGAGGGGCGCGAGCACGCCGAAGACCACCGCGAAGACCCCGCCGGAGCCCCCGGGAGCGTGGAGCAGGGCCAGCAGCGCCCCTCCGATGGAGATGCCGATGACCGAGCCGAGCGCGTCGGAGAGCTGCAGCGCCGAGGAGCTGCGGCCTTCCGCGCCGGACGCCGCGAGGGAGAGAACGAGCACCGACGTGCTCGTCATGCCCAGGCCCATGCCGAGGCCGGCGAGGGTCCAGACCACCAGGGCGGTCCAGAACGGCAGGATCCCGAGCGCCGGGAGCACCATCGCGCCGACCATCACCGCGATGAGCACCCCGGCCACCGCCATCAGCCGGTGACGCGGGATCGGCAGGTTCGGCCGGCCCTGGAGGTACGCGCCGAACGACCACGCGACGGCCGCCCCGGTGAGGGCCAGCCCCGCCGTCACGGGCGTGAAGCCGGCGACGGTCACGAGCATCAGCGGCAGGTAGGCCTCCGTGCCGGTGAAGCACGCGGTGTAGAGCCCCCGCACCCCCACGACGGACGGCAGGCCGCGGGCCGAGCGCCACACCCCCGCGGGCAGCAGACGGGCGGCAGCACCGACGACGGCGACCACGCCCACGGCGGCCACGACCAGGGGCAACGGCTCCAGCGCCGTGGTGCCCCACTGCGCGGCGAGCGCCCCGAGCGCGAGCGCCGCTCCCGCCAGCAGGCGCGAGCGAGGGGCGATGACGATGCCGTCGGGCGCGCGCGGCGCCCGCTTGGTGCTCACGCGCGGCGGGAGCGGGACGGAGGCCACCGGGGCCCGCAGCAGGAACGCGGCGAGCACCACCACCGGCAGGACCAGACCGAAGACGAGCCGCCAGGTCGCGTACTGCGCCAGCGCCCCGGCGATGACCGGCCCGACGAGGCCGGGCAGCACCCACGCGGAGGACATCCAGGCGAAGACGCGCGGACGCGCACGGTCGGGCCAGACGGCGGCGATGACCAGGTAGAGCGAGACCACCAGCAGGCCGCCGCCCGCTCCCGCGACCAGGCGCCCGAGCAGCAGCATCCCGAAGGTGGTCGACAGCCCGCAGACGGCCGTGCCGGTCGCGAACAGCACGAGACCGGTGAACACCGGACCGCGCGGACCCCGGGAGTCCCCCCAGCCGCCCGCGGCGACCATCCCGAAGAGCGAGGTGGTGAGGAACAGGGAGAACGCGAGGCCGTACTCGCGCAGGCCTCCGAGGTCGCGGGCGATGACGGGCATCGCCGTGGACACCGCGAGCGCCTCGAAGGCGATCGCCGTGACGAGGATGAGGATCCCCACGAGAGCGGGGGTGCTGCCGATCTTGGCCGGACGTCCGCCGGGTCCCGGCGGGGCGGTGGTGGCGGCGCTCACGCCCCGCCGGTGCCAGAGCCGCTGCCGGGACCACCAGAGCCGGAGCCGCCCTCGTCACCCTTGCCGGGGGTCAGGCCCCCGTAGATCTCCTTGCAGGTGGGGCAGACCGGGAAGCGCTTCGGGTCGCGCCCGGGCACCCAGACCTTCCCGCAGAGCGCGATGACCGGCTCACCGGACAGCGCGGACTCCATGATCTTGTCCTTCTGCACGTAGTGCGCGAAGCGCTCGTGGTCGCCCGGCTCGACCTCCTGCTCCACGGCCTCGCGCTCGAGGAGACCGGTGCTGGAGCCCCCGGTCGAGGGGGCCGGGAGGGCGTCGGGGTCGGACAGCGGCGTGCTCATCCCCCGATGGTAGGCCGGTGCCCGCGCCGCCGACGCGGTGTCGGGCACCGGCGACGGCTCACTCGACGATATCGGTCTCGTGCAGGTCCCCGAACCGGGAGAAGACGGGCAGGTACGGCTCGGCGTCGCCCGTCCAGTCCAGGGCGCGCACCTGGGCGGCGGAGCGCCGGCCGGACAGCGCGCGGTGCAGCTCGAAGGTGCTCGCCTGGGCCTCGACGACCGGGTGCGAGCCCTCCGGGGCGACGATCTCGAGGTGGTCGCCGACCAGGCGCACCGGGTCGAGGCCGCGCTCGGCCACCTTGCCGGCGAGCGCACCACCGAAGGCGAGGACACCGATGTCGAGCGCCGGGTCGGTGCGTGCGCCGGGGCGGTCGAGGCCGCCGCGCAGGTCCTGCTCGTGGGTGGTGAGGTCGACGACGAGGCTGGTCCTCATCGCCACGGGGGCGTCAGCCATGAAGGCGACGACCCGGTCGGTCAGGCCGCGCCACTCGTCGAGCACCTCGGCGAGGGTCTTGTCGGACCGCTGGTCGACGTGGCCCTGGGTCCAGGAGTCCGAGACCCCTGCGTCGGAGGTGCCGGCGAGCGCGTCCGCGGCGACGCCGACGAGGTGGGCGGCGAGGTCGCGGGCGCTCCAGGCGGGCGTGGCGGGCAGGTGGGTTGAGGTCGCGGCCTCCTCGCCGGCGCCCTCGAGGAGCTCGAGGACGCGCTGCTGCGCGGAGGCCCAGAGGCCCGCGTAGTCGATGTCGGCGGTGTCGGTCAGGGAGTCGATCGGGTGAGCCATGGCTCCACGATGTCAGCGCGTCCCGCCGCGGTCGTCAGGGGGGCGCGCGGGCACGGAGCGACGAGCGCACCGGTCCGGGTCAGGACGGCGGCGGCGGCCGCCACCGCCGCGGTCGGCGGTCCGGCGACCGACGTGAGGTCGCGCTGGTACAGGACCCTGGACCGGCCGGGGCGGCAGCCCCCCGGCGCGGTGCTCGTGCCCCGCACGCTGTGGGGCGCCTCCGCCACCGCGCCGTCGGCACGCGTCGCGGTGAGGAACCCCGCGGGCTGAGCGGTCATCTCCCGCCGCCCGTCGGCGCGGCACCGGCGGCCTCCAGCGCCAGCCAGAGCTCGGCCCGGTCCCGGGGCGAGGCGAGCGACCTGCCCAGCACGTCCTCCGCGCGGGACAGGCGGTGGCGCAGGGTGTTCCGGTGGACGCCCAGCGCGGCGGCCGCCTCCTGCCGGCTGCCGTGGTGGAGGAGGAACGCGTGGACGGCAGCGCGCAGGCCCGACGCGTCCTCGGGCACGAGGGGTCCCCGCGGCGCCAGCACCGCCTCCGCCCACGTGCCCAGCGCCCCCCCGCCCCACGCCGAGGCGAGCTGGAGCGAGCCGACGCCGACGCCGCGCAGCGCGTCCTCGACCGTCCGCACCACGCTCTCGTCGTCGGGGCACAGGAGCGCCACGTCGCCGCGGCGGGGCGACACGGCGACGACCACCACCGGGGGCAGCACCGGGAGGTCGGCGGCGCTCGCGGCGCGGGGGCGCAGGACCCGCACCTCCGGCGGCAGGGCGGCCCCGCCACCGCCGGCCCCCAGCACCTCGTGGGCGGCCGCCACCTGGCCGTCGAGGAGCAGGTCGAGCGCGCACCCGGCCCAGCGGGCAGCGGACCCCACGTCGGCGCGCTCACGACCGACGACGACGCCGAGCAGCGCCGCGGCGGCCCCGACGACCCCGTGCCAGGTGCGCGAGAAGCGAGGGCCGGAGCGCACCACCAGGTAGGGCCTCGGGGCGCTGCCCACCTCCAGCGGGCGCACCAGGAGCGTGCGGTCGCGGGTGATGTCGCTGCCGGACGCCGAGCGGCCGTCCTCCACCATCCGGGCCACCAGGGCCGCGGCCTCGGCGGGGAAGGCGTCAGGCGTCGTGGCGCGGAGGACGGCGGCGCCGCCGTCGACCAGCCACGCGGAGCCCTCGAGCCCGCGCGCCAGGCGCTGCAGCAGGCGCTGGGCGGCCCCGGGGCCCGTGACGTCGCGGGTGAGCTCGCGCTCGAGCCGGGCGGCTGCGGCGTCAGCGGCGTTCTCCCCGTGGCGCAGGAGGTCGGCCACGGTGCGGGTGACGGCGATGAAGGGGGTCCCCTGCGGCACCTCGAGCACGCCCACCCCGTGCTCGACGCCGGCGCGCACCAGGTCGTCGGGCACGGTGGCGTGGCTCAGCCCCGTGCCGAAGCCGACGGCCACGACGCCGGCGTCCGCCAGCCGGCCCAGCCAACCGGCCCAGTCGCGGTGACCGCCAGCAGCGTGCAGACCGGTGGTCAGCAGCAGCTCGCCGCCGTCGAGGAAGGGCGCCGGGTCGTCAAGCTCGCTCGTCGCCACCCACCTCAACCGCCCGGACGGCGGCGGCGCGAGGACGCGGAGCCGGAGGTGGTCCTCACCCAGCAGGTCGGCCACCGTCACCATGGTGGTCAAGCCCGCCGCCCAGACGCCGCTGAGCATGCTCGCGCTCGCCGCCATCATGGCCCAGGCCGGGCTGCCCGACGGCGTCCTCAACGTGGTGACCACCTCTCGTCCCGGGGAGGTCGTGGGCCCGCTGCTGCGCGACCCCCGGCTGCGCAAGCTGACCTTCACCGGGTCCACCCCGGTGGGCAGGCGCCTGGTGGAGCAGTCGTCCCACCAGCTCCTGCGGCTGTCGATGGAGCTGGGCGGCAACGCGCCGTTCCTCGTCTTCGACGACGCCGACCTCGGTGCGGCGGTCGACGGGGCGATGGCGGCGAAGATGCGCAACGCCGGCCAGGCGTGCACGGCGGCCAACCGCTTCTACGTCCAGCGGGCCGTGGCGGAGGAGTTCTGCGAGCGGTTCGCCCAGCGGGTCGGGTCGACCACCGTGGGGCGCGGCACCGAGGACGGGGTGCAGGTCGGCCCCCTCGTCGACGACCGCGCGCGCACCGGCGTCGCGGCCCGTGTCGACGAGGCCGTCGCCCGCGGCGCGCGGGTCGTCGTCGGGGGTGAGGGCCTCGAGCGCGAGGGGTCCTTCTACGCCCCGACGCTGCTGCGCGACGTGCCCACCGGCTCGCGCCTGCTCACCGACGAGACCTTCGGACCGGTGGCGCCGGTCGTGGTCTTCGACGAGGAGAGCGAGGCGGTGACCCTGGCCAACGACACCGAGCACGGCCTCGTGGGCTACCTGTTCACCGAGGGTCTCGACGGGGGGCTGCGCGTCGCCGAGGCCCTGGAGACGGGGATGGTCGGCCTGAACGCCGGCGCGATCTCGGACGCCGCGGCCCCGTTCGGCGGGGTCAAGGCGAGCGGGTTCGGGCGCGAGGGCGGGGTCGAGGGCATCGAGGAGTACCTGGAGACCAAGTACCTGAGGGTCGCGACGAGGTGAGGCCCCCGGTCCGCCACCCGCGCACCTCAGGGCGTCGGCGCGGCGTCGGCAGCCTGCAGCGCCGCCTCGAGCCCCGTGACGAGCGCGCCGAGGCCGAGGTCGAAGGCGGCGAGCGCCGGGTCGTGCCTCGCGCGGGCCCGCACGGCGCGCACCAGCGACGGCGCGCTCGCGGCGAGGCCCCCCGGCTCGAAGATGTCCTCCGGCGCCGAAGCGTCCAGCGCGGACCCCCGCACGAACGACTCGACGGCCACGATGGCGTCCGCCACCCGGTGCTGGGGCCAGCCACCGCCGGCCAGGCCCGCGGCGACGCGCTCGTACATGGCGACGGTGTGCTCGGCGCCGGCCACGCGTGCGGTCGCGATCAGCGGCACGAGCGCGGGGTGGCGGGCGTAGGCGCTGCGGTAGGAGCGGGCCCAGGAGGCGAGCGCCGCCTGCCAGCCGAGCTCGCCGAACGCCGAGGCGTCGATCTCCGCGTTGACGTGGTCCTGCAGCCACCCGAGCAGCTCGTCCTTGGTGCTCACGTGGTTGTAGAGCGCGGAGGGAGCCACGCCGAGGCGACCGGCGAGCGCCGCCATGGTCAGCGACCGCGGGCCGCGGGCGTCGACGAGCGCGACGGCCGCCGCGGTGATGCCCCGCCGCGAGAGCACGGGCGCCGCCGGGCGTCCGCGGCTGCGTCGCCCCCGCTCCGCCGGTCGATCACCTGGTCGCTCCACGCCCCCATCCTCGCGGACGCCGCCGGACGGGGAGGGGCGGGCGGGCCTTGACGCAGGGCACGGCCGTACGCTTTGATGAACGTCATTCATATAAGGGCGACGACGCCCGCCGCGTCGGCCCGCACCACGACGGACCCGCACCACGACGAAGGAGCCCCACCGTGAGCCAGCCGATCCCTGACGCGCAGCAGCCCGTCGCGCTCGAGCGGGACGTCGCGATCGTCGGAGCCGGTCCCGCCGGCCTGATGGCCGCACGCCGCCTCACCGCCGCAGGCGCCAGCGTCGCCGTCCTCGAGGCGCGCGATCGCGTCGGTGGTCGCACGCACAGCGACGTCGTCGACGGCGCCTTCCTCGAAATCGGCGGCCAGTGGGTCTCCCCCGACCAGACCGAGCTGATGGCCCTGGTCGACGAGCTCGGCATGGAGACCTTCACGCGCTACCGCGAGGGCGAGCGGGTGTACATCGCCCCCGACGGCACCCGGACGCGCTACAGCGGCGCCGACCTCCCGGTGGGCGAGAAGACCCGGCTGGAGATCGAGCGGCTCACCGGGCTCCTCGACGACCTGGCCGCGGAGATCGGCCCCCGCGAGCCGTGGGCCCACCCGCGCGCCCACGAGCTGGACACCATCTCCTTCCACCACTGGCTCCGCCAGCAGTGCGACGACGAGGAGGCCTGCGACGACGTCGGCCTGTTCGTCGCCGGCGGCATGCTCACCAAGCCCGCCACGTCCTTCTCCGTGCTGCAGGCCGTGCTGATGGCCGCCTCCGCCGGATCGTTCACGAACCTGACCGACGAGGACTTCATCCTCGACCGCCGCGTCGTGGGGGGCATGCAGTCGGTCTCCCAGACGATGGCGGCGGCCCTGGGCGACGACGTGCACCTGGCCACCCCGGTGCGCACCATCACCCGCACCCGCGACGAGTCGGGCGCCGACGGTGTCGTCGTCACCTCCGACCGCGTGACGGTGACGGCGAGGCGCGTGATCGTCGCGGTGCCCCCGAACCTGTACTCACGGATCAGCTTCGCCCCCCCGCTGCCCCGCCTCCAGCACCAGATGCACCAGCACCTGTCCCTGGGCCTGGTCATCAAGGTCCACGCGGTCTACGAGACGCCGTTCTGGCGCGCCGACGGCCTCTCGGGCACGGGGTTCGGTGCGGCGTCCCTGGTCCAGGAGGTCTACGACAACACCAACCACGAGGACGGGCGGGGCACGCTGGTCGGCTTCGTCTCCGACGTCAAGGCCGACCGCCTCTTCACCCTGAGCGCCGAGGAGCGCCGCCAGGCCGTCCTGGACTCCCTCGCGACCTTCCTCGGGGAGGGCGCCCTGGACCCGGTCGTCTACTACGAGTCCGACTGGGGCAGCGAGGAGTGGACCCGCGGGGCGTACGCCGCGAGCTTCGACCTCGGAGGGCTCTCCCGCTACGGCGCGGACCAGAGCGCACCGGTCGGCCCGATCAGCTGGGCGTGCTCCGACATCGCCGCGGAGGGCTACCAGCACGTCGACGGGGCGCTGCGCTCGGGCCGGGCCGCTGCCGACGCGGTGCTGGCCGAGACCGCCGTGGCGTGACCCGGGCGCGCTACGTCGTCGCGGACGACGGCAGCGACCGGGGCGCCGACGCGCTGCGTCTCGGCGTCGCCATGGCCCGCTCGCTGCAGGCGGACCTGGACGTGGTGCTGGTGCTGCGCACCGACGATCCCTTCGAGGTGGCCTACCCGCCGGTCGGCGACACCACGCAGCTCGTCCACGAGCAGGCCCAGGGGTGGCTCGACCGGTCGATGGCCTCGGTACCGCCCGACGTCGACGCGCGCGGGCACCTGCGCACCGGTCCCTCGGTGGCGGGCACGCTGCTCGAGGCGGTGGCCGAGCTCGGTGCGAGCGCGATCGTCGTCGGCGCCGCGCCCGGGCGCTCCGCGCGGGGGCTGGGCGTCGGGCCGGTCGCTAGCTCCCTGCTGCACTCCTCCCCGGTCCCCGTGGTCCTCGCGCCCTCCGGTCGGCCGGTCCCCGAGCGGATCGAGAACCTCTACGCGGCCGTCGGCACCCGGCCCGGCGGGGCCGACGTCGTGGACGAGGCCGTCACCACCGCCGAGCGCTCCGGCCTCGACCTGCACCTGCTGTCCCTGCTCGAGCTCGACGGGGAGGACGACGGCTCCGCCGTGCGCCGGCGCACCGAGCTGCTGCTCGACCGGGCCCGCGACCGGCTCCCCGGCCGCACCGTGACCGTCCACGTGGGCCACGGCAGGACCCTGAAGAAGGCCGTCCGCTCGGTACACCTCGCCCCTGCCAGCCTGGTGCTCGTCGGTTCCTCGCGCCTGGCGCAGGGACGACGGACGTTCCTGTCCACCACCGCCGCACGGATGCTGCGGCACCTGTCGCTGCCCGTCGCGGTCGTCCCCTACCGCCCCGACACGAAGGAGACCACGAGATGAGCAGCGTCGCCCGTCCCGCCGAGACCGCCACCGACGGCGCCGCCGCCCGGCACCGCCCGGCACCGGTGCGCCGACCGCCGCTGGCACCACCGGCAAGGGCCTGAGCGCCGGGCGCATCGGTCTGGTCGGTTCGGTCGTCATCGGGATCGCGACCATCGCCCCCGCCTACACGCTGTCGGGGGCGCTCGGGCCGACCGCGTCGGTCGTCGGCATCCACCTGCCCGCGATCTTCCTCGTCGGCTTCATCCCCATGCTGCTCGTCGCGATCGGCTACCGCCAGCTCAACAAGGCCATGCCCGACTCCGGCACCACCTTCACCTGGGGTTCCCGCGCGTTCGGCCCCTGGGTCGGCTGGATGGGCGGGTGGGGGCTGCTGGCCGCCACGATCATCGTGCTGTCCAACCTCGCCGGCATCGCCGTCGACTTCTTCTACCTGCTGCTCGCTCAGGTCTTCCGCGCCCCGGAGCTGGCCGAGCTCGCGAGGAACGTGCCCGTCAACATCGTCACGTGCCTGGTCTTCGTGGCCGTTGCCTGCTGGGTCGCCTACCGCGCCATCGAGACCACCCAGGTGGTGCAGTACGTCCTCGTGGCCTTCCAGCTGGTGGTGCTCGTCTGGTTCGCCGTCGCCGCGTTCCGCCAGGTCGCGACCGGCGACGCGTTCGACGCCCAGCCGCTGTCCCTCGAGTGGCTCAACCCCCTCGGGGTGGAGTCGTTGTCGGCCGTCTCCGCGGGCCGCGCGCTGGCGGGGGTGGGGTGCTGGGGCGGGGGCGTCGGCCGCACCAACAACGAGGAGGCCAAG
>JBBSRD010000055.1:0-11969 GCA_038243415.1 Actinomycetales bacterium
AGCCCCACCCCCGACGTCGTGCGCGCCGCCGCGGCGACCGGTCTCACCACGCTCGTCGCCGCCGACCGCACCTGGCGGGGCCTCACCGCCCGTCAGCAGAGCGAGCGGACCCCCCGCGAGGAGACCGAAGCCCTCACGGTGCTCGCGGACGCCGCACGGCGCGCCCAGGCAGCGCTCACGCTGCACGCCGCCGCCCAGCCCGTCGTCAGCAGCGCCCCCACCGCCGACGAGCTCCTCTGGCTCACCGGGCTCCTCGACGACGCCGTCCGCGCCCGCACCACCGAGACCCTCCTCGCCGAGCTCCTACGCGCCTCACCGGTCGACACCATCCGTGACCGCGCCCGCGAGAACCTTCTGGCCGCCCTCACCCAGCGCGTGGACGCCGCCAGCACCACGGCGAGCGACGCCCTGACCAGCCAGCGCTACCTCGACCTCCTCGAAGCCCTCGAGAACGCCGTCACCCCCACCGGCGACGACCCGCCCTCCACCGCCGCCTCCGCCCGCGGCCCAGGAGCACGCACCACCCTCCTCCGCCTCGCCGCCGCAGCGGACCGCCGTCTCGTCGACGACGCCGAGCACGTCGACGTCGCCCTCGACCAGGACAGCCACGACGCCCTCCTCGACCGCGTCCGCCACGCCGCCCTCTCCGCCGCGGCGCTCGCTGCCCTGCTCGCCGACGTCGTCGGCGCCGACTCCCAGGCCTACGCCGACGACGTGAGCACCGCCGCGCACCACCTCGCGCGCCACGCCGACACCGTCGGCGCACGGGAGCTGCTGGAGGCCCAGGCCCTGGCCGCCGACGCGGCAGGACTGAGCTCCTTCACCCACGGGCGCCTGCACGGACAGGTCAGCGCGACGGGGGAGGCGGAGGACGCCGCCTACGAGCGGGCCTGGGCCAGCGCCTCACGCCCTCGGCGGCGCCGCTGGATGGCCTGAGGACCCTCAGCGGGGCGCGCACGCGGGCTCGCCCTCCTCGGCTGCCGGCGCCGCGTCGTCCGGGTGCGCGGGGTCGGCGGGGTCGCGGGTGACGGTCGTGGGTCTCATCGGGGGTTCCACGGGCGCCCCGGGAGGAACCGTGATCGCCCGCGTCCTCCCACCCCTGGCCGTCCACTGCTCCTCGCGCCGGCGCGAGCCCTCGGCCGCGGGGAGCTCCGGAGCCATCGGGTGGCCCGGCGACGCGGCCGGCCCCCGAGCGGCCCGCTCCTGCGCCGCCGCTCCCGCGGCCGCGCTGCCCCCGACCACGGACACCCCCTGGTCCGCCGCGGTCCCCACCACCTTCTGCACCCGCGACCCAGCCCCGACGCCTCGGGCGCCCGCCGCCGCGACCCCGCCGACGCTCCCCACCCCGTCCGTGGCGAGACCCACCGCAGCAGCAGGCGCGAGCTTCCCGACCCACATCAGCGGGTCGCTGCGCGCGGTCTCCGCGTCGAGCACCGCCAGCGCGGTGCCCACCGGGTGCGAGGCCGCGTCGCGGAACGCCGCACGCACCTGGCCACGGGTCCGCGCGGACCCCTCCGGGTCGTTCTCCGCGTACGCCGGCGTCAACCGCGCGAAGGTCCACGCCGTGACCGCAGCACCCTCGAGACCCAGCGCCACCCCCGCGCCGAGGCTGGCCAGGCCGTCGCTCAGCTGCTCCTCGAACGTCGGACCGGCGGGGGCGTCCGCCGCCCCGCGACCCACCACCACCTCCGCAGCCGACGCGGAGGCCGCCACCGCCTCCGCGAGAGCCCCCACCTTCGCCGCCAGCCGCGCCCGCTCCTGCGCCACGATCCCCGCGCTCGCGGCGTTCGCGGCGTACCGGTCGAGGTCCTGGCGGTCGATCACGAGCCACCGGGCGCGCGCCGCGGCGTCCTCGATCACCCCGGCGTGGACGGCCAAGGCCTGCGCGCAGCCGCCGAAGGCCTCCCGGGCGGCGCTCACGACGGCCCGGCGCATCCCCAGCGCCACGAAGCCGGCGTCGGCGCCGGCCCCCGACCACCCCTGTGCGGCCGAGGGGAGCAGACCCTCGACGAGCCCGAGGCCACCGGCGGCCCCGCTCAGGTGGTCGGCGAGCTCGCGCACCGGCCCGGGGTCCAGGGCCGCGAGCTCGTCGAGCCCGAGGCGCTCCTCGCTCACGAGCCGCTCGCGGCGCCGGCCGTGAACGAGGAGGCGGCCCCGGTCTCCACGGCGTCGTAGGCGGTGGTCATCGCGGTCAGCGCCGCCTGCAACCGGTAGAGGTCGCCGTGGAGGTTCGTGATCTGGGGCCCCCAGCTCGTCCGGAGCCCGTAGACCGCCTGGTCCAGCGACCTGCTCCCGCTGGCGAGGTCGGGGGCCCACAGCTCGAAGACACCACGGCTCATGGCGTCGAGGTCGCCGGCCGCGCGGCGCAGGCCGTCGGCGAGCGCGCCCACGGCGTCGGTGGCGACGTCGATCTTCATGGATCCCCCTCAGGGCTCGGGAGACGCCGACGCTAGAGGGGGATCGCTCCACGGGCTCCGGACCGTCCACAGGTGACGCGTCGTGAGCCGCCGCGACGGTCCGTCAACGGTTGCCCCGTCTTCCCCCGAAGCCCTGGTGACGGGGCCCCCGAGCCGCCATGCTCGAGGCCATCGCCGCCGCGCACCCCGCACGGCGACGCGACGAGAGGAACCCCATGAGCGACGAGCAGGCCACCACCGAGACCGGCGCCACCCACGCGGACGAGCGCACCGCGGCGTCGACGGCCCCGGCCACCCTCGGGTCGGTCGCGAACCCGCGCCGCACCCGCCGCTGACCAGCCCCTGGCAGGGCGGTCAGGGAGCGGGCAGAACCCGCAGACGCACCGTGTGCTCCATCGCGCGCAGCTCGTCCAGCGTGCCCTCGTCGACGGCGGAGTCGATGTCGGTGAGGACGTAGCCCGTCTCGTCGTGCGTCGCCAGGTACTGCCCCGTGACGTTCACCTCGTGGCGGGCGAGCACCGCGCCCACCGCCGCGAGCACCCCCGGCACGTTGTCGTGCACGAGGGAGAGGCGGACCCCGTCCGTCGCCCCCGGTGAGACCGGGGGCAGGTTGACGCTCAGCGAGGTGGAGCCGCGCAGCATGAAGCCCCGCAGCTTCGAGGCCGTGAAGCGCCCGATGTCCACCTGAGCCTCCTCCGTCGACCCGCCGATGTGCGGGGTGAGGATCACGTTGGGCAGCGTGCGCAGGCGTGAGGTGAACGGCTCGCCGCTCTTCGCCGGCTCGTCGGGGAAGACGTCGATGCCGGCGCCCGCCACGTGCCCGCTCACGAGGGCGTCGTACAGCGCGTCGTGGTCGACGAGGAAGCCCCGCGAGAGGTTCAGGAAGTGCGCACCGGGCTTCATGGCCGCGAACTGCTCGGCGCCGAACAGCCCGGAGTTTCCCGAGCGGCCGTCCACGTGCAGGGTCACCACGTCCGCCCAGCCCAGCACCTGCTCCAGGCTGCCCATGCGCACCGCGTTGCCGAGGGAGAGCTTCTCCGCGGTGTCGTAGAAGGCCACGGACATCCCCAGCGCCTCGGCGAGGACCGACAGCTGGCTGCCGATGTTGCCGTAGCCGATGATCCCCAGGCGCCGACCGCGCACCTCGTGGGCGCCCGCGGCGGACTTCAGCCAGGTGCCCTCGTGCAGGGCGTGGCTGCGCGGCGTCAGCTGCCGGGTGAGCGAGATGATCTCTGCGATCGCCAGCTCGACGACCGAGCGGGTGTTGGAGAAGGGGGCGTTGAACACCGCGACGCCGGCGCGGGCGCACGCGCCCAGGTCCACCTGGTTGGTCCCGATGCAGAACGCGCCGACGGCCAGGAGACTGCTGCGCGAGGCCTGCACCACCTCGGCGGTGACCCGGGACTGGCTGCGGATCCCGAGGAGCTCGACGCCGTCCAGGGCTGCGACCAGCTCGTCACCGACCATGGCGCCCTTGGAGGCGAGCACCTCGTAGCCCGCGTCAGAGAGGATCCCCTCGGCGTCGGGGTGGATGTTCTCCAGCAGCAGGGCGCGGGGTCGGGTCGTCGGCACGAGGGGCCATGGTGCCAGCCGACGGCGCGCCGGCCCAGCGGAACGGTGCGAGCGCCAACGGGCAGCGGGCGTGGCGGGCACCGAGCGGGCATCGTGTCGCCCATGAAGGTGCTGCTCACCTCCGACACCCACGGTCCCCGCTCCGCGCCCCTGCCGGGGGAGCTGCTGGAGGTCGCCGCCGCCGCCGACGTGGTGGTCCACGCGGGGGACTGGTGCGACGTCGAGACCTGGGAGCAGCTGCGCGCGGCCTCCCGGGAGCTCGTGGGGGTGGTCGGCAACAACGACGGGCCGGACCTGCGAGCGGTGCTGCCGGAGGTGGTGGAGGTCGTCATTGGGGGGATGCGGGTGGTCGTCGTGCACGAGAGCGGAGCGGCCGGCGGGCGGGACCGCCGGTGCGCCCGCCGGTTCCCGTCAGCCGACCTCGTCGTCTTCGGGCACAGCCACGTCCCGTGGCGCTCCACCATCAACATTGATAACAGAAGCATGCATCTCCTCAACCCAGGATCACCGACACAACCCCGCCGACAACCACGACCGTCCTTCATGATCATCTCGATCGAGGGCGGCACGCTGCTCGACGCCTCGCTGCACCACCTGCCACGCACCACGGCGGCCCAGCGTCGTCGAGGCGCATGACGCCGGGACCGTCGTCCCGCCCGGCCCACGAGTCCCCTGGTGGGGGATCCGTCGACCGGGCTGGACGCCTCGTGAACGCTGTCGCCGCGCAGGGCGGGCGCTGCCTGTGGTGCGGGACAGCCTTCTCCTCGCTGACGATCCCCACGACGGACCACGTGGTCCCGCGGACCAAGGGGGGACCGTCCTGGGCGGAGAACGAGGTGGCGGCGTGCCGCCGGTGCAACGCTGAGCGCGGGCACACCGCGCCCACCGCGTGGTTCGAGGAGTGCCAGCGACGGGGGTGGCCCGCAGACGGCGACGCGCTCGCGCGCTGCCTCGAGGCGCTGGACGTCGCCGTGGCAGACCGCGGCGGCCAGCGACGGGCCCGGCCCTACCTCGCGGCGCAGCGACGCCGCCTCGCCCGGGTGCTCGGGGCGAGATGACGTCTCGGCATCGACGCCATCAGGGCGCCGCACGCTGATCGCGTGGCTGGCACACTCGCCGACGTGGACGCCCCTCACCGTGCTGCCCGCCTGGAGGACTGGCTCACCTCCCGCATCGGAGCCGTGCTGCGCCGCCGCGGATGGGTCCCCACCGTCACGGGGTTCGCGGGCTACGGCCGAGCACCTGCCGCGGTGGGAGCCGACACCGACGACCAGGGGAACGGCTGGGTCCGCACGCTGGGCCGCGTCGTCCTGACCCGTCCCCGTCGCGAGGGCGAACCCGTGGACGTCACCCCCGACGAGGGAGAGGCGCTCGGGTCCGCCGCCGTCAAGGCGCTGCGCGGATGGCGCTCCTTCGTCACCGTGCCCGTCCCCGGCGAGCACGTCACCGCCTCCGTCGACGGCGCCACGCACCGGCTGGTCGCGGACCGGGGCGGTTACGTCGACGCGGTGCTCCCGGCAGACCTGCCCGCCGGCGATCACGACGTCCTCCTGGCGGTGCCGGGGAGCCACGCCCCCGAGGTGGCTGCGCCCCTCACCGTCATCGACCGGTCGGTGACCCGCGGGATCGTCTGCGACATCGACGACACCGTGATGATCACTGCCCTGCCGCGCCCTTTCATCGCGTTCTGGAACACCTTCGTCCTCTACCCCCAGGCGCGGCGCCCGGTGCCGGGGATGTCCACGCTCCTCTCGACGCTGAAGGACCAGCACCCGGGATCAGCCTTTTTGTACCTGTCCACCGGGGCGTGGAACGTGGCTCCGGCGCTGCAGCGCTTCGTCGCCCGCCACGGGTTCCCGTCCGGGCCGATGCTGCTCACCGACTGGGGGCCGACCAACACGGGGTGGTTCCGCAGCGGGCAGGAGCACAAGCGCGCTGCCCTCGCCCGTCTCGCCGAGGAGCTGCCGGACGTGGCCTGGGTCCTGGTGGGGGACGACGGCCAGCACGACCCGGCCATCTACGGGGAGTTCGCCCACGCGCACCCGCAGCGCGCTCACGCCATCGCGATCCGCCAGCTCACCCCGACCGAGCAGGTCCTCAGCCACGGGCTCCCGGTCCCGGTCACCGCTCGCGCCGGCAGCGCATCCACCCCTGAGCTGCGCGGGCCCGACGGCCTGGTCCTCCTGCGCCAGCTGCGCGGCGCCGGCCTCCTCTGAGGGCAGCGACGCGCCCGGCACACTGTCGATGAGCCGGCCCGCCCGGGACCGGCGCACCTCTCAGAGAAGGAGACCTGCACGTGCAGATCGACAAGGACCAGATCATCTCGTTCCTGAAGTCCCGGGGCGACCACTCCACAGCCGACTCCGCGGACAGCGAGCTGCCGCAGAAGGTCGACACCGAGAAGGACTCCGGTCTCCTGAGCAAGCTCGGGATCGACCCCATGGAGCTGGTGAAGAAGTTCGCCGGCGACGGCATCGGCAAGAAGCTGGGCGGTCTGCTCGGCTGAGCCGCTCCCGCGGAGCCGCCTTCCCGGGCCAGGCTGCAGCGGGCCGGGCCCAGGGGCGCGGGCGCCGGCGCCTACCGTCACCCCATGTTCCTGGACCACCTGAGGCTCTCGCGCTCCTCGCTCGACCGACGCTCGGCCGAGCGGGGACGTCCGGGACTGCTCGACGAGGCCTGGGCCGACGAGAGCACGCGCGTCCTGCGGTGGAGCGACGGCCGCACCCCGCTGGCCGCCCGCTCGAACGGGGCCGGCGGGATCGGTCTCGACCTCGTCCCGCCGTCGGCCGTGGGCGAGCACGACCTCCGCGTCTTCCTCGGACGCGACCTCGACGGCACGCTCCACGTGGCGGCCCGGGTGCCCCACGAGCGCGTCGACGGTGATGGCTGGGACGACCTGCGCGTCGCGGCGCTCTCCCTGGGCGAGCGCGACGCGGGCCTGTTCACCGCGGCGTCGTCCGTCCTGAACTGGCACCGGACCCACACCCACTGCCCGCGGTGCGGATCACCCACCCTCGTGGAGGACGCGGGATGGGTGCGCCGGTGCCCCACCGACGCCAGCGCGCACTTCCCCCGCACCGACCCGGCCGTGATCATGGCGGTCGTCGACGCGGACGACCGGATCCTCCTCGGCCACAACCCGGCGTGGCCGCAGGGGCGGTACTCCACGCTGGCCGGTTTCGTGGAGCCGGGGGAAACCCTGGAGAACGCCGTCCGCCGGGAGGTCGCGGAGGAGGCCGGCATCGCCGTGGGGGAGGTCACCTACCTCGGTGACCAGCCGTGGCCGTTCCCCGCCTCCCTGATGCTGGGCTTCCGGGCCGAGGCGATCTCGACGGCGGTGGACACCGACGGCGACGAGATCACCGACGCGCGCTGGTTCACCCGCGCCGACATCGCCGAGGCCACGTCCAGCCAGGGCGTGATCCTGCCCGGGCCCGTCTCGATCTCGCACCGACTCATCCAGCACTGGTACGGCCAGGAGCTTCCCGACTCGCCGCAGTGGCGCTGAGGACAGGCCATGGGACAGGGATCCATCGCTCTCGCGGACTGGCGACGGCGCACCGCCGACCTGTACGCCCGTGTCCGCGCCGCCGCGGCGGCGGACCCTGCGCGGGCCCACGCGCTGTGGCGTGCCGGCCGTGACGCCCTCTTCGCCTCCCACCCGTCCAGCCCCCTCGGCGCCGACGACCCTCGTCGCGTCACCGGTCTGGCGTACGCGCCCTACGACGCCTCGCTGCGCCTCACCGCTTCCCTCGAGCCGGCTCGGAGCGCGTCCTTCACCGCGACGACGGGCACGGACGGCGAGGTCGGTTTCACCCGTCTGGGAACCCTGGAGCTCGCGTCCCTGGGCCGCCTGGACCTCTGGTGGCTCACTGGCTACGGCGGCGGGCTGTGGCTGCCCCTGCGTGATGGCGGGAGCGGGACGCTCAGCTACGGGGGCGGGCGCTACCTGCTGGACACGGCGAAGGGGGCCGACCTCGGGACCGCCCCGCCGGGGAGCGCACCCGGGGACGACCCCCTCGTGCTCGACCTGAACTTTCTCTACGCGCCCTCGTGCGCCCACGACCCGGCGTGGGCGTGCCCGCTGGCCCCGGAGGGCAACCGGACCGACGCCGTGGTCAGGGCCGGGGAGCTGCTCGCCTGACGGAGGCGGTCAGCCCTTCTCGACGCGCGCGCTCTGGTTCTGCAGCTCGTCGATCAGCTCGGACGCGTGCGCCTTGGTGAGGTCCGCCGGCACGTCGCGCCCCGCCTCGGTGGCGAGGGTGGCGAGGTAGCTCTTCTGCGCCCCGGTCGCCGGCTCGCCGCCGGTCGTCCAGTCCTCGGGGTCCTTGATGGCCGTGGGGTCGCCCGCGGTGTCGTTCGGCTGGGAGGTGGGCGCGTCCGTGGCGTCGGTCTTCTCGGTGCCCTGGCTCGGCATGGTCTCGTTGACGTTCTCGCTCGACTCGGTCATGGCGACACCGTAGGACGCGGGTCCGACACCTGCCCGCCGTCGTCCGGCGGCCCCGCGTCGTCTGGCGGCATGAAAGGGCCCGTGGTGGTCTTGGTCCATGAAGATGCTGATCACCGGAGCCAGCGGCAACGTCGGGACGGCGCTGCGACGCCGGCTCACCGAGGAGGACGTCGAGGTCGTCGGTGTCGCCCGCCGCCCTCCGGAGGCGGACGCTCCCGCCCCGGCGGGCACCACGTGGCACGCGGTCGACCTCGGCCGCGGCGACGCGGCGACGCGGCTGCGCCCCCTGCTCGACGGCGTCGACGTGGTGGTGCACTGCGCCTGGCGCATCCAGCCCAGCCACGACGAGGCGGCGATGCGGGCGGTGAACCTCGGGGGCACGGCCGCGGTGCTGGAGGCCATGGCCGGGGCGAGGACCGCCCTCGGGCGCCCGCTGCACCTCGTCCACCTCTCCTCGGTCGGCGCGTACGCGGCCGGTCCCACCGATCCTCGCGGCGGCAAGACCGAGGTCGAGGAGTCGTGGCCGGCGACGGGCCTCGGGACGTCCCTCTACAGCCGGCAGAAGGCCGAGGTGGAGCGGATGCTCGACGCCGCTGAGGCGCACGCCAGCAGCCCGACCATCACGCGCGTCCGTCCGGGCCTGGTGCTGCAGGGGGACGCCGGCCCGGAGATCGCCCGGTACTTCCTCGGGCCCCTGGTCCCCGTCGGTCCGCTGCTGCGCGGGGTGCGCGCCGCCCACCTGCCGGTGCTGCCCCTGCCGCGGGAGCTGCAGGTGCCGGTCGTCCACGCCGACGACCTCGCCGACGCGCTCTGGCGCAGCGCCCGCGAGCGGCTCGTGGGCGCTCTCAACGTCGCCGCCGACGGCGGCCTGGACGCCAACGACCTCGCGCGGGCCTTCGGCGCCCGGCGCACGAGCGGCCTGCCTCTGACGGTGATGAAGGCTGCCGCGGCGATCACCTGGCGCCTGCACCTGCAGCCCACGGACCCCGGATGGGTGGACCTGGCCGCGCGCACCCCCCTGCTGAGCACCGCCAGGGCGCGTGCGGAGCTCGGGTGGAGCCCCCGGGTGAGCGCCACCGACGCCCTCGAGCAGCTGCTGACCGGGATGGTCGACGGAGACGGCGCCGCGACGCCGGCGCTGCGCGAGCGCACCGCGACCAGCGGCAGGATGGAGGGATGACCCCTCCCACCGCCTTCCCGAGCGACCAGCGCTGGAGCCCCGACCCGGGCCGCTACGACGTCGTGCCCTACCGCCGCACCGGGCGCAGCGGCCTCGACCTGCCCGCCGTCTCCCTCGGGCTGTGGCAGAACTTCGGCGCGGAGGTGCCGCTGGAGCGCGTGCGCGCGATCCTGCGGCGTGCCTTCGACCTCGGCGTCACGCACATCGACCTGGCCAACAACTACGGGCCCCCCTACGGCAGCGCGGAGAGCGCCTTCGGGCAGGTGATGGCCACCGACCTCGCACCCCACCGCGACGAGCTCGTGCTGTCCACCAAGGCGGGCTACGACATGTGGCCCGGGCCCTACGGTCGGGGTGGGGGGAGCCGGAAGTACCTGCTCGCCAGCCTCGACCAGTCCCTGGCCCGCATGGGGGTGGACTACGTGGACATCTTCTACAGCCACCGCTTCGACCCGACCACGCCCCTGGAGGAGACCATGGGCGCGCTGGACACCGCGGTGCGCTCGGGGCGGGCGCTCTACGCGGGCATCTCCTCCTACGGCCCGGAGCGCACCCGCGAGGCCCACCAGATCCTCGAACGGATGGGTACGCCCCTGCTGATCCACCAGCCGTCGTACTCGATGCTCAACCGCTGGATCGAGGGGCCCGGGCTGCTGGACACCCTCGGCGATCTCGGTGTCGGCTGCATCGCGTTCTCGCCGCTGGCGCAGGGGTTGCTCACCGACAAGTACCTCGGCGGCGTGCCTGAGGGTTCCCGCGCCTCGCGCGGTGGTTCCCTCAGCACGGACCAGCTGACGCCGCAGACCCTGGAGCACGTCCGGGCGCTGCACGACATGGCCGCCGAGCGTGACCAGAGCCTCGCGCAGATGGCGCTGGCGTGGGCCCTGCGCGACGAGCGTGTCACCTCGGTGCTCGTCGGGGCATCCAGCACCGCCCAGCTGGAGGCCAACGTCGCCGCGACGCAGCACCTCGAGTTCTCCGACGACGAGCTGTCTCGCATCGACCAGCACGCGGTGGACGCGGAGATCGACCTGTGGGCCACCTCGAGCCAGGGCTGAGGCGCCGAGGTGACGGTGGAGGGTGACGTCGAGCGCCCCGGCGCGCAGGCATGGGTCCCCGACCAGGGCGGGGTGGACGCCTTGCGCGCCGCCGCCCCCGCCTGCCGCGGCTGCGAGCTGTGGGAGCCGGCCACCCAGGTCGTCTTCTCCGCGGGGAACCCCGGTGCGGCCATCGCCATGGTCGGCGAGCAGCCCGGTGACGTCGAGGACACCCGCGGCATCCCCTTCGTGGGGCCCGCCGGCCAGCTGCTGCAGCGCGCCATGGCCGAGGCCGGCGTCGCCCGGGAGGACGTGTACGTGACCAACGCCGTCAAGCACTTCCGCTTCACCCCGAAGGGCAAGCGCCGCATCCACGCCACCCCGGACGCCGCGCACGTCACCGCCTGCACGCCGTGGCTCCGCGCCGAGCTCGCCGCGGTCGCCCCGAAGGTCGTGGTCTGCCTGGGAGCCACCGCGGCGAAGGCCCTGCTGGGCCCGCAGGTGCGGGTGATGCGCGACCGCGGGCAGCCGATGCCTCGCGAGACGTCCGCGGGCACCACCGTCTTCATGGTCACCGCCCACCCGTCCTCGGTGTTGCGCGTGCCCGACGAGGGTGACGCGCGCGACAAGGCCTACGCCGCGCTCGTGGCGGACCTGGCGCTGCTGCCGGCGATGGTGGCCTCATGATCAGCGTCGGGTCCGCCCGCGCCCTGGCGTCCACCGGTCTGACGTGGGACCCCGCCCGCGGGGACCGCTTCGTCATCGCCGACCGCGACATGGACGACGACGTGTTCGTCCTCTCCGACATGACCATCGAGACCCACGACCACCAGAGCGGCCGGGTCATCGGCTTCAACGGGACGACGGAGTGGGCGCTGGACTCCGTCGACGCCGACGACGTGCTGTGGCTCCCCGGGGAAGGGTCGATGCGGGCGCTGCTGGGGCCGGCCTTCGTGCGGCTCGAGAGCGCCGGGCTCGCGGGCTGGTCCGTGACCGTGACGGTCACGGACGGCCGGGAGACGACCGTCACCGACACGGACGCCGAGGAGGCGTACGCCCTCGCGCTGCTCACCGTCCGTGCCACGGGGTCCTCGGCGCTCCTCCCGCTGGCCGCCCACGCCGTGCTGGCCCGCGCCGGCGACCTGGACGGCGCGGGGGAGACCGGGTGGACACCCGCGCTGACCCAGACGTTGCGGGCCCTGGTCGAGAGGCTCAGGACCTACCGCGCGCGCGACGCCGGCGCCGGCGTCGGGGAGGGCGGTGGGCAGGGCGGGCTCGGGGGGGGCGCCGGTACGGGGGGGGGGGGCCGGGGG
>JBBSRD010000056.1:0-11891 GCA_038243415.1 Actinomycetales bacterium
CCACGGCTGCGGCCTGCGAGGCGGCCTCGACGCCGGTCCGCTCCTGGTCGTCCGCGACCGGAGCGAGGCCGTGAAGGAGGCCGTCCGTCGAGTGGTCGCCCCGTGCGCGATCGCGGCGGCCTGGACCTTCGACCGCGTCCCGGAGCCGGCGGGCCAGCCACGTCTCGACCACAGAGGCGCCTGCGTCGCCTGCTGATGATCCGTGCACGGCGCCACCTTCACAGTCTCGAATATGCGTGCTAAGTACTAGTGCACAGGGACTACTGGAGCAAGCCACGGAACCGATCTCGACGAGGTCTACCCGCCTGCTCGACATGAGCCTCAGAGTGACCGCTCAGAGCGCACAGCACCGTCATCGCAGCCGGTCGTCGTGGCTGGAGCGTGGGGGGGAGCCCCTCGATCACCCGCCGACCGCAGGTCTCCCTCGGCGCCGCGGCGACGAGCCGAGACGCCACGACGGCGCGCTGGGTACGGTTCACCAGCATCCGAGACACCGTCGTCGCTCAGGAGCCCATCGTGCGCCGCTCACCCCTCGCCCCCCTGCTCCTCGCCGTCGCCCTCACCACGGTGGCGTGCTCAGCCGGCGGCGAGGATCCCGCCGACGCGTCGAGCGGATCGCCCGTCACCGCGTCGCCGGGAACGAGCCCGCCGGAGTCGTCCTCGGCCGAACCGCAGGACACGGCAGAGCCCGCCGCCCTGCCCGTCTTGTCCTGGCGCGGCTTCGGAGACCTCCGCTTCGGCATGACCCCCGACGAGGCAGCGAGCGCCCTCGGCGTGGAGCTGGTGCGGACCTCCGGCTACACGGCCTCGCGGGCCGAGACGGGGTGCGCCTACCTGGAGCCGGGCCCTGCGAGCGGCCTGCCGTCGGGCCTCGGGTTCATGGTCACCGGTCGGGGCGAGGGCGTCATCAACCGCGTCGACGTCGGCGAGGGCCCGTACCGCACCGACGGGGGGATCGGCATCGGTGACGACCGCGCCGCGGTGGAGGCGCTGCAGCCGGAGGGGATCCAGGCCCAGCCGTCCGAGGTCGCCGTCGACCTCACGGTGATCACGGTCAACCCCCTCGACGACTCCGCGAGCACCGTCGAGGCCTTCACCGTCGACCCGGACGGCGTCGTGATCTCCTTTCAGGCGGGCGAGAGGGAAGAGGTCTCCTACAGCGAGGGCTGCTCCTGAGGTTCCGCGACGACTTCGCCACGACCGCCTGCCGCTACGGCAGCGGGGCGTCGCGCAGGTCGAGGCGGCGCAGCACCCGGTCGGCGGCGTCGGGGTCGGTGCCCGGCTCGGAGCGGGCGGCGAGCACCTCGGCGCGTGCGGCATCGAGAGCCCTGGCCTGCAGGTGGGCCATGCGGTCCCGGCGCTGTTGCGACTGCTCCCGCCGGGCCCGGTAGTCCGGGTCCGGCGTCTCGTCGCTCAGCATCGCGTTCAGCCGGTCGAGGCGGGCCTTGATCTCTTCGGTGACCTCGGGGTTGGAGTCGGAGAGCATCTGCGAGTCGAGGAACACGCCCCGCGCCGCCTTGCGGGCCCGCTGGCTGATGTGGGTCTCCTCGGCCTGTGCGGCCTCGGTGTCCTCGCTGACACCGAGCGCGCGCAGCAGAGGGGGCAGGGTGAAGGCCTGCCCGAGCAGCGTGACCACCAGCACCGAGCAGGCGATGACGACGAGCTCGGTGCGCGCGGGGAAGGGTTCGCCCCCGGCGACGGTCATCGGCAGGGCGAGTGCCAGGGCGAGGGTGGCCAGGCCCCTCATGCCGCACCACGTCAGCACCAGAGCCTCCTGCCAGGTGCGTGGCGCTGACGACGGGTCGTGCGAACGTCGTACTATGGGCAGCGCGACGAACATCCAGACGGCACGCAGCCCGATGACGACCACCACGACCACCGCCGCGTGGACGAGCATCCCCGGCAGCTGGTCGCCGGCATCGTCGATCACACCCCGCAGGTCTGCGCCGACCAGCGCGAACGCCACCCCGGTGACGAGCATCTCGACGACGTCCCACATCGCCCCGCCCGAGAGCCGGTCCTGGCCCTGGTCGGCGTTCTGCTGTCCACGCACCTGCAGCGCCGCGACGACCACCGCGATCACTCCGGACGCACCGATCTCGTCCGCGAGGATGTACGCAGCGAACGGCAGCACCAGCGACAGCGCGTTGCGTCCGGTGACGTCCGTGAGCCGGTCGCGCAGCCGCCCGGCGAGCCAGGCGATGGCGACGCCGACGAGGACCGCGACGACCAGCCCGTAGAAGAAGCGCACCACCACGCCCAGGTCGAGGCCCTCGCCGCGCATCAGCGCCGCCGTCGCGGCCTGGAACACCACGAGGGAGACCGCGTCGTTGAACAGGCCCTCGCTGCGCAGCACCGACAGCAGGCGGCGAGGCACGTTCAGCGGCCCGGCGACGGCCTCCACGGCCACCGGGTCCGGCGGGGCGACCGCAGCGCCGAGCGCGACCGCGGCGGTGAGCGTGATGCCGGGCACCAGCGCCCAGGCGGTGCCGGCCACCAGGGCGATGGTCACGGTCGTCAGCGCCAGCGCCAGCCCCGCGACGGAGCGCCACCGGGAGCGGAACATCGCCCACGACGTCCGACGAGCGGTCGCGTAGAGCAGCGGCGGCAGGAAGAGCGGGAGGATCAGCTCCGGCTCGACGTTGATCTCGCCCGTGCCGGGGACGAACGCGACCACCGCGCCGAGGATGACCATGAGGGCCGGCCAGGGCAGGCTCAGACGGTCGCCGATCCCGATGACGACCACCGACGCCGCCATCACCGCGATGATCAGGACGAGGAGGGTCACGAGGGGTGAGCCTCGCACGAGGGTGCGGCGCCTGCTGGTGGCCGGGGTGGAAGGTGAAAGAGTTCCTCGGTGTCCACGGCCCTGCTCGAGTCCCTGCTGGTGTACGTCGGGATCTTCGCGTTCGCGCTGTCGGGGGCGCTGCTGGGGGTCAGGCGCGGTTTCGACATCGTCGGGATGGCCGTGCTCGCCACCGCGACGGGGCTCGGCGGCGGCATCCTGCGCGACGTCCTGCTCGGCCAGGTGCCGCCCACGGCGCTGGAGTTCCCCGCGCTGCTGCTCATCCCCCTGGGCGCCACCGCGGTGACGTTCTTCTTCCACACCCTCGTGGACCGCCTGCGGCGCGCCGTGGAGGTCACCGACGCCGTCGGGCTGGGGGTCTTCTGCGCGACGGCGACCGCGTTCGCGCTCTCGCTGGGCGCCGAGCCGGTCGCGGCGGTGCTCCTCGGGTCGATCTCGGGGGTCGGCGGCGGGCTGCTCCGCGACGTGCTCGCGGGCGTGACCCCCGCGCTCTTCACGCGGGACTCGCGGCTCTACGCCATCCCGGCCGTGGTGGGCTCGACGGCCGTGGCGGTCGCCGGGGTGTCGGGGCTGACGACCGGGGGGATGGTGCAGACCGGCGCGGCGCTGCTCGTGATCGTGCTGCGCATCGGTGCGCTGTGGCGCGGCTGGACCGCCCCGATGCCCCGTGTGCGGGCGACGACGACGGGCGAGACGAGCGGAGCGACCGGCGAGACGGTCGCCTGAACCGTCGAGCGACTGGCCCGCCAGCCCTTGCTCAGGCGGCGGTGAAGCTTCGCAGCCCGTCGATGAGGCGCTCCACGTCGCTCTCGTCGGTGTACGGCGCCAGGCCGACGCGCAGCCCGCCGGCGTCGCCGAGCCCGAGGTGGCGCGAGGCCTCCAGCGCGTAGAAGTTGCTGGCGGGTGCGTTGACCCCCAGCGCCGCCAGGTGCTCCGCGGCCGCTCCGGCGGTGCCCGGCGCCGCATCGGGGAACGTCAGCAGCAGCGTCGGGGTGCGGTGCTCCGCCCGCGAGCGCAGCACCACGCCGGGCAGGCTGCGCAGCCCCTCCTCGAGGCGCTCGCGCAGCCCGTCCTCGTGGGCCTCGACCACCGTCATCGCCGTCAGCAGGCGGGCGCGCCGGTCGCTGCGGATGTCGCTCAGCGAGCAGTCGGGCGCGTCGACCGGCGCCAGCGAGGCCAGGAAGTCCACCGCGGCGGTGGCCCCGGCCATCAGCTCGTAGGGCAGGGTCCCCAGCTCGAAGCGCTCGGGCACCGCGTCGGTCGAGGCCGCCAGCTTGTCCGGTCGCAGCGTCTCCAGCAGGTCCGGTGAGGCTGCGAGCGCCGAGCAGTGGGGCCCGAGGAACTTGTACGCCGAGCAGACGAAGAAGTCCGCGCCGAGAGCGCCCACGTCGACGGGCGCGTGCGCGGTGAGGTGCACCCCGTCCACCCAGGTGAGAGCGCCGACCTCGTGGGCCATCGCGGTGAGCGCCGCGACGTCCGGGCGGGTGCCGATGAGGTTCGACGCCCCCGTCACCGCGACCAGCCGGGTGCGCTCGCTGAGGACGGCCGCGAGGTGCTCGCTCGTCAGCTCACCGCTCTGCGGGTCGAAGTCCAGCCAGCGCACGCCGGCCCCGGCGCGCTCGGCGGCGATCACCCAGGGGCGGACGTTCGCGTCGTGGTCCAGGCGCGAGACCACCACCTCGTCGCCCTCGCCCCACCCGGCGGCGAGGGTCCGGGCCAGGTCGAACGTCAGCTGCGTGGCGCTGCGCCCGACAACCCCTCCGCGGGGGTCGGCGCCCAGCAGGTCCGCCATCGAGGCGCGGTAGGCCGCGACGATCTCCTCCGACGCGCGGGCGGCGCCCGTGAGGGCGCCGCGGTTGGCCGTCGGCGCGGTCAGCGACGCGGCGACGGCGTCGGCCACCTCGCGGGGCACCTGCGTGCCGCCGGGGGAGTCGAAGTGGGCGACCCCCGCGGACAGCGCCGGGAAGCGGGCGCGGACGGCCGCGACGTCGTAGGCCGCTCCGTCCGGAGAGGCGTCGGGGGCCTTCGTGGTGGTGCTGGTCATCGGGTCTCCTCGCTCGGGTCGTCGGTGGCGACCGGGCGCTCCGGGTCGCGGCTCCACTGCGACCAGGAGCCGGGGAACAGCCGTCCGGCGCCGAGCCCAGCGTGCTCCATCACGAGCAGGGTGTGGCAGGCGGTGATCCCCGACCCGCACGAGGAGACGACGCCGGCACCGCTGCTCACCCCCGCGGCGGCGAAGCGCTCCCGCAGCACGTCGGCGGGGAGCAGCCGTCCGTCGGCGCCCACGTTCTCGCGCGCGGGCAGGCTCACAGCCCCGGGGACGTGGCCGGCGCGCGGGTCCAGGGCGTCGGCGGCGCCGGCCCAGCGCTCGGCGGGGCGGGCGTCCAGGAGGACGGCTGCCCCGCCTGGTATCGATCCTCTGCCGGCGCTCGCGGCGTCGTCCATGTCGGCGAGGCTCTCCGCCGGCCAGTCCCGCGCGGTGGACGGCGCGGGCGCTCGCCGCACCACCTCGCTCGTCGTCGGGCCGGTCCAGGCGGTGAGCCCGCCGTCGAGCAGCGCGGCGCCCCGGCCGACGGCGCGCAGCATCCAGACCAGGCGCGCGGCGATGACCCCGCCGGCGTCGTCGTAGGCGACCACCACGTCGTCGTCACCGATGCCCAGGCCGCCGAGCGCGGCGGCGAAGGTGGCCGGGTCGGGCAGGGGGTGACGGCCGGCAGCGTCGGAGGGGGCGCCGGCCAGCACCTCGGCGACGCTGACGAAGACCGCGCCGGGCAGGTGGCCCGCCGCGTAGGCCTCGCGCGGCGAGCGTCCGTCGGGGTACCAGCGCACGTCGGCGAGGACGGCGCCCGGGTGCTGCTCGAGCCAGGCGGCGTCGACCACGGGGGGCGTCATGAGCCCGAGTCTGGCAGTGAGGACCGGTGGTGCTCCCCGGCGGTCAGCCGCCCGTCGGCGCGACGGCCGCACGCAGGGCTGCGGGCGTCCTGGTGCTCGGTGTCCCAGAGGCGGGGGCCGCCTCGACGCGGCCGCGGCCGTTGTCCTTGGCGCGGTACAGCGCCGCGTCGGCGTCGCGCAGCACCTGGCGCGCGTCGGTCTCCTGCGCGCCGATCCACCGCGCGCCGGCGCTGGCGCTGATCATGACGGTGTCGGGTCCGACGTCGGCGGGGCCCATCAGCTCGTCGAGCACCCGCTGCCCCACGGCCAGCGCCCCGGCCTCGTCAGGCACGCCGCGGGCGAGCAGGACCATCTCGTCTCCGGCCAGGCGCCCGGCGAGGTCGCCCCCTCGTGCGGCGCGGCGCAGGCGCTCGGCCACGATGACGAGCAGCGCGTCACCGGCCTCGTGGCCGAAGCGGTCGTTGACGGCCTTGAAGCCGTCCAGGTCGACCATCACCAGCGCTCCGGTGCTGACCGGGTCCGAGAGCAGGGTGTCGAGCTCGGCATGGATCGCCCGACGGTTCGCCAGGCCCGTCAGCGCGTCGTGGGTGGCATCGTGGGCCAGGCGTTCGGCCGTGGTGCGCCGCTCGTGGACGTCCTCGGCCTGGACAACCCGGTAGGGCGGCAGCCCGGCAGCAGCGGGGATCCGCCCGACGAGCAGTCGCGTCCAGTGCGGGCCCCGCACGGTGGTCAGCCGGACGTCGACCTCGTCGCCAGCCTCGCCGGACAGCACCCCGGCGAGCGCGCCGGCGTCGTCGGGGTGGACGAGAGTGACCAGCGGACGGCCCAGCAGGTCCTCCACCGCCACCCCGCAGAGCGCGACCGTCGCCGGGTTGACGCGCGTGACCACCCCGTCGTCGTCGGTGAGCACGGTGCTGGTGGGCGAGTGGTGGAATGTCAGCGTCAGAGCCAGCTCGCTCTGGTCGTGCGCAGCGGTCACGCGCCGCGCGAACCGCCCGACGCCCCATCCCGCAGCCGTGATCGCCGCGCAGGTGAGGAGCAGGGGGAGGAACCCGTGGATGTCGGTCTTCTGCGGCGAGGGCCACGCCAGCGCCGCCGCGATGATGGGCGCTCCTGCGACCAGGGCTCCCCGCAGCCCCCAGCGGGCAGGGATCTGGAACATCCGCGCAGTGGCCAGGAGGACCACCGGGTAGTAGCCCCCGTCCGTCGTGGCCGCGACCGCGACGATCGCGACCACGTCGCCCGCCACGATCACGGTTTCCCACCGTCGGAGCCCGGGCACCACCAGCGCAGCGACGGCGGACAGGGTCGCCGAGACGAGCACCCACAGCAGGACGACCGCGCCCAGCGGGGCCACCACCGCCGTGCTGAGCAGCGCCGGCACCTGGAGGCCGACGAGGAGGATCCGCATCACGCTGACCGCCAGGCGGGCCTGAGCGGCGCGGTCCGGGCGCGGACGCGTGCGCAGCGAGCCGGACCCGCCCGGCGGCGCCGGCGCTCGGAGCACGGCGCGTGTCTCGTCCACGACAGGCTCATCGCCACGCCACCGAGCCACCTTGAGGACGCGAGGCCAGGTGCACCCTCTCGGTGCCGGCGCGCCCGGAGCCGCCTCCTCGTCAGTCGGTGACCGTCCCTGCGGCGAGCGCGGACGCAGCGGTGGCGCGCCAGCGGCTCACGCCCTGCCCCAGTGCTCGTACGGGGTCTCGCCGGGACGGAAGCCGTGCGCGGCGACCATCGCGGCGGTCTCCACGAAGGCGTGCGCCAGGTCCTCGGGGCGGTGGGCGTCGCTGCCGAAGACGACGGACCCGCCCCCGGCGTCGTGCCACCAGCGCACGAACGTCTCGCTCATCGGCAGCCGGGTGTTCACCTCCATCGCCCGCCCGGACCCGGCGAGGACCTCCAGCGCGGCGCGGGCGTCGTCCTCGAAGGCCTCCCATGGGACGTGCCCCGCACTGGCGGGCCAGTGCCGCAGCGGGTAGTCGACGTGGCCGAGCACCTCGAACGGTGCGTCGGAGGCGGCCATCACGGCGACCTCCGCGAGGTAGTCGTGGACCACCTGGACCGGCGGCCGCTGGGAGTACCCGTCACCGGCCTCGAGGTGCCCTGGTGCGTGGAGGTCCTCCAAGGTGTGGACCGAGCCGACGACCCGGTCGAAGCCGCCGGCACGGGCGATGAGGTCGCAGACCGCGTCGGGGTGCCGGTGGCCCTCGCCCAGCTCGATCCCGGTGAGGATCCTCAGGTCGGGGAAGGCGCTGCGGCACCGGTCGACCTCGGCGAGGTAGGCCTCGACGTCGAGCGGGTCGGCGAGGAAGCGCCCGCCCTCGCCGAGGTGGCCGCGGACGTGCTCGGGCAGGGCGTCCCAGCTCTTGGTGCTCGGGGCGAGGTCGACGTGCTCGGTGAACGCGAGGGAGGTCAGGCCGATCGCGGCGGCGCGGACGCAGGTGGCGGCCATGTCGCCGCGGGAGGCGTCCCAGGAGAACTGGGTGTGGACGTGGCCGTCGAGGGGGAGCACCCGGCCACTGTGCCGTGCCCTCGCGTCGTGCCGGTCAGGCCCGGCGGGCGGCCCGGCTCCGAGGGCTGAAGATCAGGGCGGCGGCGATGAGGACGGCGCTCACCGCGACCAGGCCGAGGGGCATGAGGAAGGAGAGGAACTCGAGCCCGTCGCCCCAGTCGCTCACGCGGTAGCGGTTGACGACGATGGCTGCGGTCACCACCTGCGGGCCCGCGACCGCAAGGCCCTGCCACGCCGCGACGAGGGGCCTGAACCACGCCGTGACGCCGGGGAGGAGCGGCAGGAACCACGCGAGACCCCACCAGCCGCTGACGAACTCGGTGTCGTAGGAGCTGTCGCCCAGGTACGTCACTCCTGAGGCGGTGCTCAGCGCGAGCACGGAGATCGCCGTCGACAGCGCGAGAGCGACGAGGACCGGCAACCACGGCAGCCACCGCTGCGACGTCTTCCCGCCCGCTCGTGCCGCAGGGGGTGGGGGTGCAGCGGGCAGGACGTCCATGGCGGTGCCTCGTCGTCTGCCGGGGAGATCGGTCACTCATGCTACTGGGACCGCCACCGAGGCACGCTGACCACCGACCGCCCGGCGGCAACGTCACCGGGCACGAGCTGCCCGACGGCGGCCCGAGGTCACGTCGCGTGGTGGCTGGCGCCCGAGCGGGTGGACCCTGCCCGCCGGTCATCCTCGTGCGGCCGAGCGTCGAGACTGCCCGGCGCTCGACCGCTCTGCCGTCCCCCGCGTCCAGACCGTCACCAACGGGGAGCCCATGACCTCGCCGTCGCAGCCACCACGCACCCCGCCCGACGACCTCCTCGTCATCGGCGGGCTCGCCCTCGGAGCGACCGCGGCGGTGCGCGACCGCAGCGCAGCGCAGCGCCTGGGGGATCGCCGGCGCAGCCACCTCGGTGGTGGCGCTCGCGGCCGTCATCGTGCTGCTGGCGGTCGACGCGGTGAGCGGCGCCAACCAGCCCGGCCCGGGAGGACCGGCGGCGTCGAGGAGCCCGGCCCCGTTCGCCACGAATCAGTCGCAGCGTCTCGTGGAGGGCGAGGAGATCGACCTGGCGGGCTGCACCGACGTGGTGACCGACGTGCTGCTCAGCGCCGGGTGGGCCTCGCGGGAGGAAGCGCTGGCGAGGGCCCCGCCGGAGAGCACGTCCATCTCCTGGACGGTCACCCTGAGGAACGACGGTGAAGTGTCAGCCTCGGCGGCCCAGGACCTGGAGCCTTCATCATCGACGACGCGGGCGAGTCACGGCTCGGTGAGACGTGTGCTGACGCGGTGCGGCTGCGAGGGCCACGAGGGACGGCGAGCCGTCGGCCGGTGATCATCGATCGCTCGGCGAGATCGCTGACCAGACAGCGAGGCTGGTGTCAGGCAGGGAGACGACCTTCAGACCATCATGCGTGGCGATGTTCCATGATTCGTCCTGCTCGCCGCTCGGAGCCAGGACCATGCCGCCATCGTCGAGCTCCACCTCGAGCCGCCCATCGTTGAAAGCAGTCGCGAATCGTCGAGAGCCCAGACACGATCAGTGCGGGGCCGCTGATCGGTGGTCGATCTGCAGGTCCGTGATGTGGCGCCCCGCCATGTCACGGTCCACCGGGATGTCCCTCCTGGTGCGTGCGAGCGACAGGACGTGGTCTGAGGGGCGAGCGGCCGCCGTAGCGCCATCGTGGCTGCAGGTCGTGCTGGCGAGCCAGCCGATCGCCCTCGTGCCGGTCACGGGCACCGAACGGGCACGACGGCTGACGTGGGGTCGTCGGAGCGCACGTCAGCCACCTGCTCGCCGAGCCAGCTCGGCGCGGGCGGCCGTCACCTCGTCGCGGAGGTGCGCGGCCTGCTCGAAGTCCATCGCTGCCGCGGCACGCCCCATGTGGGCGGCGAGCTCCTCGACGAGCCGCTGGAGCTGGGCGTCGTTGCGGTCGGCGAGCTGGATGGGGGAGGTGCGGGTGGTGCCGCGCGTCCCGTCCGGCCGGATGACGTTCATGACGGCGGGCGCATCACCGATGTGGTGGCGCCGCCCGGTGTCGGCAGAGCGCCGCCGGGTGGAGCTTGTCCGGCTGAGGTCCCGACCGCGCCCCGGCGTCGAGCCCGGTTCGAGCGGTTGCCCGCGCGGCGCGTCGTCACCCTCCATCGGGGCACGGTAGCCGCGGGTCGCGAGGGCGCAGACAGCCCGGCAGTGGGCGGCGGATGCCTCGGGCCGTGCCCGGGAGCGCCAGCTCGCGGAGCAGACCCGGCGGGCTCGGCCTTCTTCGCCTAGCGTCCGTACCGGGACGGCGCCCGCCGCGCCCACCGCCGACGTCGGAGGACCTGTGATCTCACGCCTCGTGCTGGTCGGCGCGACGGGCGACCTGGCCGGCCGCCTGCTGCTGCCCGCGCTCGCCCGGCTGCTCGACGCGGGCGAGCTGGGCGACGACCTGGTGGTGATCGGCGCAGCCCCCGAGCACCTGGACGACGCGGCTTTCGCGCGTCACGTCGCCGGGCGGCTCGACGCCCACGCCGCTGACGTCCCGGTCGCCGCACGCCGTGCGCTGGGGGAGCGGCTGCGGTACGTGCCGGTGGACCTCGACGATCCCGTCAGCCTGGCCGCGGCGGTGGGCGCCGCGGGGACGGACGCGCCCGTCGCGGTCTACCTGGCGCTGCCGCCGGCCTGGTTCGAGCCGGCGATAGAGGCGCTGGGCGAGGTGTCGCTGCCGACGGGCAGCCGGGTGGTCCTCGAGAAGCCGTTCGGAGCCGACGCCGACGATGCCGCCGCGCTCAACGCCCGGCTGGACCGAGTGACCGGCGAGGTCCCGGGTGCCGTCTTCCGCGTCGACCACGCCCTGGCCATGCCGGGCCTGGCCGACCTGCTCGCCCGGCGCGGCCCCGGCGGCGACCTGGCGCAGGTGTGGGACGGCGCCGCCCTCGCGCAGGTGGACCTGCTGTGGGAGGAGACCCTGGCCCTGGAGGGGAGGGCGGACTTCTACGACCACGCGGGCGCCGTCCGCGACGTGGTGCAGAACCACCTGCTGCAGCTCCTCGCCGTTGCGGCGGGCAACGTGCCGTCGTCGCAGGACGAGACCGCGTGGCACGCCGCGAGGCTGGACCTGCTGGCCTCGCTGCGCCCGGCCGCCGACACCCCGGAGCGGTGGACCCGCCGGGCCCGGTACGCCGCCGGTCAGCTGGCCTCAGCGGACGGGGAGGAGCCCCGCTCGGTGCCCGACTACGCCGCGGAGGACGGCGTCGACCCCGCCCGCGGCACCGAGACCTACGCCGAGCTCGCCTACGTCTCGGGCGACCCGCGGTGGGCGGGCACCCGCTTCGTGCTGCGGGCGGGCAAGGCCCTGGGCGCCGACCACAAGGCGGTGGTGGCGCACCTGCGCGCGAAGGCCCCGGCCGTGGCGGGCGAGCTGCCCGGCCGTCGGGTGTGGATCGACCTGGACGAACGATCGGCGTCGGGCGAGCGGGTGGCCGGTGAGGTCTCGGCGTACGCCCGGGTGCTCACCGAGGTCCTGCGCGGCGCCAGCGGCCTGTCGGTCAGCGCGGGGGAGTCGGAGCAGGCGTGGCGCGTCGTCGAGCCCGCGCTGTCGGCGTGGGCCGACGGCGCCGCGCCGCTGCTGGAGTACCCCCCGGGTTGCGCCGGGCCCGAGCGGCGGGAGGGCGTGCGCGTCGGGGGTGGCGCACCCCCCCGCCGGGGCGCGGG
>JBBSRD010000057.1:0-11881 GCA_038243415.1 Actinomycetales bacterium
ATCGGCGCCCCGGCGCCCACCGAGGAGGTCGTGGCCCAGGGCATCGACGCCTCCAAGCCGTTCATCGCCGCGCTGTGCAAGGCGCAGTCCGAGCTCGCCGCCACCGCGGCGAAGGAGGTGCGGGACTTCCCGCGCTTCCTCGACTACTCCGACGACGTCCTCGAGGCCGTGACCGCCGCCGGCTCCGACGACCTCGCGGCCGCGCTGCGCACCGACGGCAAGGCCGACCGCGACGACAAGGTCGCCGCCGTCAAGGCGTCGGTCCTGGAGAAGGTCGGCCCGCAGTTCGAGGGCCGTGAGAAGGAGGTCGGCGCGGCGTTCCGCTCGCTGAACAAGTCCCTCGTGCGCCGCCGCACGCTCGACGACGGCATCCGCATGGACGGCCGCGGCCCCAAGGACATCCGCCAGCTCTCTGCCGAGGTGGACGTGCTCCCGCGCGTGCACGGCTCGGCGCTGTTCGAGCGCGGCGAGACCCAGATCCTCGGGGTCACCACGCTGAACATGCTCCGCATGGAGCAGCAGCTGGACACCCTGAGCCCGGTGACGCGCAAGCGCTACATGCACAACTACAACTTCCCGCCGTTCTCCACCGGTGAGACGGGGCGCGTGGGCAACCCCAAGCGTCGCGAGGTCGGCCACGGCGCGCTCGCCGAGCGGGCGCTCATGCCGGTGCTGCCCAGCCGCGAGGACTTCCCGTACGCCATCCGCCAGGTCTCCGAGGCGCTCGGCTCCAACGGGTCGACCTCCATGGGCTCGGTGTGCGCCTCGACCCTGTCGCTGCTCAACGCCGGCGTGCCGCTGCGCGCCCCGGTCGCAGGCCTCGCCATGGGCCTGGTCACGGATACGGTTGAGGGAGCGGACGGTCCCGAAACTCGTTATTCGGCGCTCACCGACATCCTCGGGTCCGAGGACGCCTTCGGTGACATGGACTTCAAGGTCGCCGGCACCAAGGAGTTCGTGACCGCGATCCAGCTGGACACCAAGCTCGACGGCATCCCGGCGTCCGTGCTGGCCGGGGCGCTGACCCAGGCCCGCGACGCGCGCCTGCACATCCTCAGCGTCATGGCCGAGGCGATCGACGAGCCCGACGAGATGGCCGCCACCGCGCCGCGCGTCATCACCGTCAAGGTCCCCGTGGACAAGATCGGCGAGGTGATCGGGCCCAAGGGCAAGGTCATCAACCAGATCCAGGAGGAGACCGGGGCGGACCTGTCCATCGAGGACGACGGCACCGTCTACATCGGCGCGACCGACGGCCCCTCGGCCGAGGCCGCCCGGGCGCAGGTCAACGCCATCGCCAACCCGCAGATGCCCGAGGTGGGGGAGCGCTACGTCGGCACCGTGGTCAAGACCACGACCTTCGGGGCGTTCGTCTCGCTCACGCCGGGCAAGGACGGGCTGCTGCACATCTCCAAGATGCGCGCGCTGGTGGACGGCAAGCGCGTGGACAACGTCGACGACGTGGTCTCCGTGGGGCAGAAGCTGCAGGTCGAGATCACCGAGATCGACCCCCGCGGCAAGCTCAGCCTCTCCCCGGTGGTCGCCGAGGACGGTGGCTCCAGCGAGGGCGACGGCTCCAGCGACGCTGCACCGACCGAGAGCGTGAACGCCTGAGATGACGTCCACCCCGCTGCCCCTGGTGCCCGCGGGCAGCGGGGACTCCCTCTCCACCCTCGCCGGGCAGGACACCGGAGCGCTCGTGCGCCGGTCCGTCCTGCCCGGCGGGGTCCGCGTCCTCACCGAGACCAAGCCCGGCACCGCGTCCGCCACCCTGGGGATGTGGGTCGGGGTGGGCTCGCGCGACGAGGTCTCCGGGCACCACGGCTCGACGCACTTCCTCGAGCACCTGCTGTTCAAGGGCACCGCCCGCCGGACCGCGGCCGACATCGCCGAGGCGTTCGACGCCGTCGGCGGCGAGGCCAACGCGGCCACCGGCAAGGAGCACACCAGCTACTACGCGCGCGTCATGGCCGACGACCTGCCGATGGCCATCGACGTCATCGCGGACATGATGACGTCAGCGACCATCGACCCCGACGACGTGGCGGGCGAGCGCGGGGTCATCCTCGAAGAGCTCGCCATGAACGACGACGACCCCGCGGACCTCGCCCACGAGCGGTTCTCCGAGCTGGTGCTCGGTGAGGGCACGGCGCTGGGGCGCCCCATCGGGGGCACGCCCGCAGCGATCGAGGCCGTCCCCGCCGAGGCGATCCGCGAGCACTACGAGCAGCACTACCGCTCCGAGGGCCTCGTGGTCACCGCTGCCGGCGGCCTCGACCACGACGAGGTCTGCGACCTCGTGAGCACGGCCCTGACCACGGGCGGCTGGGACGTCACCTCGCAGGCGGCCCCGCTGCCGCGCCGGTCGACGGCGCCGGCCCCCGTTCCCCCGGGCAGCCGGGTGCTGACCATCGAGCGGCCCATCGAGCAGGCCAACGTGCTGCTCGGGTGCCCTGCGCTGGACGCGACCGACGGTCGCCGCTACGCGATGGGCATCCTCAACGCCGCGCTCGGCGGCGGCATGAGCAGCCGGCTGTTCCAGGAGGTGCGCGAGAAGCGCGGCCTGGCCTACGCCGTCTACTCCTTCTCCGCCGGGTACGCCGACGCCGGGTACTTCGGCCTCTACGCCGGGTGCTCCCCGGCGAAGGTGCCCCAGGTCGTCGACCTCATCGCCGAGCAGTGGCGCGACATGGCCACCGGCGGCATCACCGACGCGGAGCTGACCCGGGCCATCGGGCAGGTCAGCGGCTCGCTGGTGCTCGGCATGGAGGACAGCGCCGCGAAGATGTCGCGCCTGGGCAAGGCGGAGCTGGTGCACGGGTCCTTCACGGACATCGACACCTCGCTCGCGCGGATCCGCGCGGTGACCGCGGACGACGTGGCCGAGCTGGCGACCTTCCTGTGGGAGCAGCCGCACACCCTCACCGTGGTCGGCCCCTTCGACGGCGACCCGGTGGGCACCGCCCCCTGATCAGGGCTCCGCTCGGCGGGCGGGGCCGTGGTGCGGCCCCTGGCGGCGTGCCGCCCGCACCGGCTCCCCGCTCGACCCCGGTGGTGGTCGAGGCGCCGGAAACGGATCGGTCCCGTACCTTGCACCGGTGAGCAGCCGCACCGAGGAGAACGACGACGCCGGTTCGAGGCGTCAGGACGCCGACGCCGACGGGCTCGACAGCGCAGAGAACCTGACCGGGCCCGACGCCCTGCAGGAGCGCCGGGACGTCACCCACGCCGACGAGGCCTCGATCGACCAGGGGCTCAGCGCGGCCACCGAGGCCGCGAAGACCGGCGATCTCGACGCCGGGACGGCCGAGCACGCCCGCTGGATCCACGACCACCCCGAGGCCACGTCCTCCGACGGGCGGGGCACGGCTGAGGTGCTCGAGCCCCCCACGCTCTCGCGGGCGCCGTCCTCGCCCTGGGAGGACGGCCTCGGGCGCACGGCGGTCCGCTGCGCCCAGGGGTTGCTGGTGGCGATCGTCATCGTGGTGCTGGGGTACGTCGCGGTGAGGCTGCGCGTCGTCGCCATCCCGCTCCTGCTCGCCGCCCTCGTCGCCTCGGCGGCCGGCCCGCTCGTCGCCTTCCTCACCCGCCACCGGTTCTCGCGGGCGCTGGCCACGGCGGCGGTCATGGTGGCAGGGCTGCTCGTCCTGGGCGGCCTCGGGTACGCCGTCTTCGCCGCCGTCCGAGGACAGTGGGACCAGCTCGCGCAGAGCGCCAACGAGGGGCTGGACCAGCTGGGGACGTTCGTCACCGACGGCCCGTTCAACATCACCGATCAGCAGCTGCAGGAGGTGCGCGACACCGCGGTGAACGTCGTCACCGGCCAGCAGTTCCGCAGCACCGCCATCTCCGGGCTGTCGACGGCGGCGTCGGTGGCCACGGGCCTCGTGCTCGGCCTGGTCGTGCTCTTCTACTTCCTCAAGGACGGGCCCCGCATCTGGGCGTTCCTCATCTCCGCCACCGACGGCAGCACGCACGCCCGGCTCGCGCACGTGGGCGGCAACGCCGCCAGCGTGCTCGGCGGCTACGTACGGGGCACCGCCGCCGTGGCGGCCGTCGACGCGATCTTCATCGGCGGCGGCGTCGCCCTGCTCGGGGTGCCGCTGGCGCTGCCGATCGCGCTCATCACGTTCCTGGGGGCGTTCATCCCGCTCGTGGGTGCGGTCCTCGCGGGGATCCTCGCGGCGCTCGTGGCGCTGGTGACCAACGGACCGGTGACGGCGCTGATCGTCCTGGCCATCATCGTCGTGGTGAACCAGCTCGAGGGGAACCTGCTCCAGCCCCTGCTGCTCGGCAAGGCGCTCTCGCTGCACCCCCTGGCCATCCTCGTGGCGCTGACGGCCGGGACCATCCTCGCGGGCATCATCGGGGCGCTGATCTCCGTGCCCATCGCCGCGGTCCTCTGGTCGGCCGTGACGACGTGGAACGCGGACAAGCGGGCCACCCGGGCGCAGATCAGCGAGGCCACGTCGTCCTGAGCCCGTCGCGGGGCCGCCGTACGCTGACCGCGTGGACAGCGCCGCGCCCGTGAAGGTCGCCGTCATCGGGGCCGGTGGGCGCATGGGCTCCATGGCGTGCGGGGCCGTCGACGCCGCAGGCGACCTCGAGGTGGCGGCCCGCCTCGGTCGCCGCGACAGCGACCGGGTCGCGGACGCCGCGCGCGACGCCGGTGCCACCGTCGCCCTGGAGCTGTCGGTGCCCGGCGCCGCCCCGGCGCACGTCGCGGCGCTCGTCGACGCGGGGATCCACGTGGTGGTGGGCACCACCGGCTGGGACGCCGACGCCCTGGCCGCGCTGCACGCCCGCCTCGAGGCGGCGCCGCGGGGCACCGGGGTGCTGATCGCCCCCAACTTCGCGATCGGGGCGGTGCTCATGATGCGCTTCGCCGCGCTGGCCGCCCCGTTCTTCGAGTCCGTCGAGGTCGTCGAGATGCACCACCCCGCCAAGGTCGACGCGCCGTCGGGCACCGCCGCCGCCACCGCTCAGGCCATCGCCACCGCCCGCCGCGCCGCTGGGACGCCCGCCTCCCCGGACGCCACGGGGACCGCGCTCGACGGGGCGCGCGGCTCCCTGGTCGACGACGTACGGGTGCACAGCCTGCGGCTGCGGGGCCTGACCGCCACCCAGGAGGTCTGGCTCGGCTCGCCGGGGGAGGTGCTCACGATCCGCCACGACGCCACGGACCGCTCGAGCTTCATGCCCGGCGTGCTCACGGGGCTGCGAGGGGTGGCGGGCCACCCGGGGCTGACCGTCGGGCTGGAGCACTATCTCGACCTCGGGGCGGTCTGAGGCGTGCGCACCAAGCTGATCGTCGCTGCGCTCACCGCGATGCTCGTCGTCTGGCTGCTCATCGCGGGGCTGCAGGGCGTCCTGCTCGTCGCCTCCGGAAAGCCGCTGGGAGTCGCGCTGGGCCTGTCGGTGCTGGTGGTGCCCGTGGTCATCCTGTGGGCCGTCGTGCGCGAGCTCCTCTTCGGGCGCTCCACCGAGGTGATGGCGCGCGAGCTCGACGCCGCCGGCCGGCTTCCCGTCGACGACCTGCCCCACCTCCCGTCGGGACGCATCGAGCGCGACGCCGCGGACGGCGCCTTCGCCGGCTACAGGGCCGAGGTCGAGGCGGACCCGCAGGACTGGGGCGCGTGGTTCCGGCTCTCCTGCGCCTACGACGCCTCGCGGGACCGCAAGCGGGCCCGCGGCGCCATGCGGCACGCCTCCACGCTCCACAAGGCCGCTCGAACCAGCGGCTGAGCCGCGCCCGGGCCGATCGAGGCGGTGAGCTCCTACGTCTCGATGCCCGGCGCGGGAGGCCGGCGGTGGGACGCCGTGGCGCTGGCCGTCGCCGCCAGCTGTTCCAGGGGACCGCGGCGGCCCAGCAGCCCGCGCGCCGCGCCGTATCGCCACGCGGTCGCGACGGCGAGCACGGCCACCACCTGCAGCACGTAGGAGGGCGTGGGGGCCGCCACGACGCCCAGCACCGGAAGGACGAGCACGTGGATCGTGTAGAGCGTCAGCGTCATGCCGCCCGCGGCGACCAGCGGGGTGAGCGCCAGCGCGGCGGGCCGCCAGCGCAGGAGCAGCAGCGCCACCCCCAGGACCGCGACCGCGCACCCGGCGGTGTGCGCCAGGTCGACCGGGGTGCCCGAGTGGGGCTCGCGCAGCGCGAGCCACCACCACGAGCCCGTGGGCGTCGTGCCGTAGAAGCCCTGGAAGGTCTCCGGCGCGACGATCTGCGCGACCGCGCGGTCCTCCAGCGCCCCGGAGACCAGCCAGGCACCGGCAGCGACGGCGCCGCCGGCGACCACGAGGACCAGCGCGGTGGCGGGGCGCCTCAGGCCCGAGCGCCCGACGGCGAGCCCCAGGAGCAGGTATCCCGTCCAGGTGAGGACCGGGTAGTAGCCGGTCAGCACCAGCTCGAGCACCAGGTCGACCGGGTCCAGCAGCCCCAGCAGCGAGGGCACCGCGAGCGTGGGCTCGGGCGCCAGCGGCCGCAGCGCGTGCGAGGCCGCCGGGCCGAGCACCAGCCAGAGCGCTGCGAGGGGGAGCAGCACCCGCGTCCGCAGCGCGAGGAAGGCGGTGGCGACGACGAACAGCAGCCCGTAGTCGACGAGGATCACCGCCACCCCGCTGGGCCACAGCCCCAGGACCATGCCGACGCCGGCGATCACCCCGGCGCGCGCCCACACCCCGCGTCGCGCCGCGCGCAGGTCGTCGCCGCGGCGCGGCGTCGCCCCGCCGGTGGCCAACGCGAGCCCCACCCCGGCGAGCACCGCGAACAGCGCGGAGGCACGGCCGCTGAAGACCACGTGGCTGAGGGTGGTGGCGCCCGCGTCGGAGACCTCGGGGAAGACGTGGGTGGCCATCATCCCCAGCAGCGCCAGGCCGCGGGCACCGTCCACGCCGAGCAGCCGCGCCACGGCCGCGGCGGGCGGCCCGGCTGGAGCCGGCGGGCCGGACGGGCTCGACGGCTGCGCGCTCACGAGCCCATGGTCGCAGCCGCAGCGCCTCCGAGCGCCCTGCACCGGCGTGCGCGGCGGGCCTACCCTGGCGCGCGTGGCAACGACCGGCACGACAGGCTCGACCGCCCTCGGGGCGCTGGCGGGGCGCACCTTCGACGCGGTGCTCTTCGACATGGACGGCACGCTCGTCGACTCCACCCCCGCGGTGATGCGCTCATGGGTGCGCTGGGCGCAGGAGGAGGACGTGGACCCCGCGCTGCTGCTGGGGAGGCACGGCGTGACGGCCAGCGGCATCGTCGACGCGGTGATGCCCGAGCGCGGCGCCGCGGCGCGCAGCGCGGCGCTCGCCCGCATCAACACCATCGAGGAGTCCGACACCGACGGCGTCGAGGCCCTCCCCGGCGCCGTGCAGGCGCTCGCGGCCCTGGTCGCCGGCAGCGGCCCGGGGCGCTCCGCGGTCGTGACCTCCGCGACCCGCGGACTGGCGCTCGTCCGGCTGAGCGCCGCCGGGATCACCGCGCCGGGCGTGGTGGTGACCGCGAGCGACGTGAGCCGCGGCAAGCCCGACCCTGAGCCGTTCCTCGCCGCGGCGAAGGCCCTCGGGGTGGACCCGGCGCGGTGCCTGGTCGTCGAGGACGCCCCCGCCGGGCTGCAGGCCGGGCGCGCCGCGGGCTGCGCCACCCTGGCGCTGGCCACCACCCACGCCCGCGAGGACCTCGAGGGCGCGCCGGCGGACGCGATCGTCCGCGACCTCTCCTCGGTGGTCTTCCGCCTCGACGCCGTGGTCACCGTGGTGGACGCGTGAGCGCGCCCCTGGACGGTCGGCACGAAGACGCCCGGGTCGTCGACACCCAGTACGAGAACCTGCTGCGCCGCGTCATGGAGACCGGGACCCCGAAGCCGGACCGCACCGGCACGGGCACCCGCAGCGTCTTCGGCCACCAGCTCCGGTACGACCTCTCCCGCGGCTTCCCCCTGGTGACCACCAAGAAGGTGCACCTGCGCGCGGTGGTGCTCGAGCTGCTGTGGTTCCTCAACGGCGACTCGGACGCGCGCTGGCTCCAGGAGCGCGGCGTGAAGATCTGGGACGCCTGGGCGGGGCCCGACGGCGACCTCGGCCCGGTCTACGGCGCGCAGTGGCGCTCGTGGCCGACGCCCGACGGCGGTCACGTCGACCAGCTCGCGCAGGTCCTGGACACCCTCGCCGCGGACCCCTCGTCGCGGCGCATGATCGTCTCGGCGTGGAACGTGGCCGACATCCCGGCGATGGCCCTCGCCCCGTGCCACGCGCTGTTCCAGTTCTACGTCGCGGACGGGCGGCTGTCCTGCCAGCTGTACCAGCGCAGCGCCGACCTGTTCCTCGGCGTGCCGTTCAACATCGCCTCCTACGCGCTCCTCACGACGATGGTCGCCCAGCAGGCCGGCCTGGAGCCGGGTGACTTCGTCTGGACCGGCGGGGACTGCCACGTCTACGACAACCACGTCGAGCAGGTCACCGAGCAGCTGGGCCGCGAGGTGCTGCCCTTCCCCGTCCTCGACCTGCACGCGGCCCCGAGCCTCTTCGAGCACTCCCTCGAGGACGTCGAGGTGCTCGGGTACCGCCACCACCCCGCGATCAAGGCCCCCGTTGCCGTCTGAGCGCGCCGGTGCGGCACGGGGCGGCGCGGAGCGGTGCGCGTCGTGATCGGGCTCGTCTGGGCGCAGGCCGACGGCGGCGTCATCGGTGCTGAAGGCGGCATCCCGTGGGACCTCCCGGAGGACCGGAAGCACTTCGCCGCCGTGACCCGGGGCGCCACCGTGGTGATGGGGCGCGCGACGTGGGACTCCCTCCCCGGGCGGTACCGCCCCCTGCCGGGCCGGCGCAACGTCGTGCTCACCCACCAGCGGGGCTGGGGCTCGCCCGGCGCGGAGGTCGCCGCCTCGCTCGACGAGGCGCTGGCCGGCGGCGGCGAGGACGTGTGGGTCGTCGGGGGAGCGCAGGTGTACGCCGCGGCCCTGGAGCGCGCCGACGTCCTCGAGGTGACCGAGGTGGACCTGGTCGTGGCCGGGGACACCTGCGCGCCCGCGGTCGGGCCCGGGTGGGTCGAGACCTCGCGGGTCCCCGAGCAGGGGTGGAGCACCGGGAGCGGCGGGCTGCGCTACCGCTTCGTCAGGTACCGCCGCCGCTGAGCGGGGCGGGTCGTGGGTGCTGGCCCGAGCACCCCGGTGGTCCTCGTACCCTGGCCCCATGCGTATCGGAGTGCTGACCGGCGGAGGAGACTGTCCAGGGCTGAACGCGGTGATCCGCGCTGCCGTGCTCGAGGGCACGCGGGTCCACGGGTTCGAATTCGTGGGTTTCCGTGACGGGTGGAAGGGCCCGATCGAGGGCCTGACGATGGAGCTGACCGCCGAGCGCGTGCAGCACATCCTCCCGCTCGGCGGGACCATCCTGGGCTCCTCGCGCACCAACCCCGTGAAGATGGACGGCGGCGTCGAGAAGATCCGCTCGACCATGGCCGAGCTCGGCGTGGACGCGCTGCTGGCCATCGGCGGCGAGGACACCCTCGGGGTGGCCACCCACCTCTCCGGTGAGGGCATCAACGTGGTCGGCGCCCCGAAGACCATCGACAACGACCTCTCCGCGACGGACTACACGTTCGGCTTCAACACCGCCGTGCAGATCGCCGTGGAGGCCTGCGACCGCCTCGCCACCACCGGCGCCAGCCACCACCGCGCCATGATCGTCGAGGTCATGGGCCGCCACGCCGGCTGGATCGCCCTGCACACCGGCATGGCCGCCTCGGCGCACGTGACGCTCGTGCCCGAGCAGGAGTACGACATCGACGAGGTGGCCAAGACGGTCGCCGACGTCCTGCACCGCGGCGAGGCCCCGCTCATCGTCATCTCCGAGGGCGCGACGGCGGCCGGCGGCGACGTCACCCACACCGGCGCCGAGCTCGACGCCTTCGGGCACGTGCAGCTCAAGGGCGCCGGCGAGGAGCTCGAGCGGGGCCTCCTCGAGCGCCTCCCGGAGCTGGCGACCCGCGTGACCGTGCTCGGTCACCTCCTGCGCGGCGGCACGCCCACCGCGTACGACCGCATCCTGGGGACCCGCTCGGGCCTGTCCGCGGTGCGCGCCATCGCCGAGGGCAACTACGGCACCATGGCGGCGCTGCGCGGCACCGAGGTCATCCAGGTGCCCTTCGCCGACGCCACCCGCGAGCTGAAGACGGTGCCCGCCTCCCGCCTGGCCGAGATCGCCCAGGTCTCGGGATGACCGCGGGGCCGGCGCTGGTCGCCGACGCCGGGGCGCCCCTGGGCGAGGGCCCCGGCGCCGGCCTCGACCGGTGGGAGACGCTGACCGCCAAGCACCAGCCCCCGTGGGACCCGACCCAGCTGGCCGCGGTGCGCCGTGAGCTCTCCGACGTCCCCCCGCTGGTCTTCGCCGGCGAGGTGGATCTCCTGAGGTCCCGCCTCGCCGAGGCGGCCGCGGGGCGGGCGTTCGTCCTCCAGGCCGGGGACTGCGCGGAGACCTTCGCCGGCGCCACCGCCGACGGCATCCGCGCGCGGCTGCGGACGATCCTGCAGATGGCCGTGGTGCTCACCTACGCGGCCTCGACGCCGGTGGTGAAGATCGGGCGCATGGCCGGCCAGTTCGCCAAACCGCGCAGCTCCGACGTCGAGACGCGCGACGGGACCACCCTGCCCGCGTACCGCGGCGACGCGGTGAACGACTTCGCCTTCACCGAGGACGCGCGCCGCGTCGACGCCCAGCGCCTGGTACGGGCCTACAACACCTCGACGGCCACGCTGAACCTCGTCCGGGCCTTCACCACCGGGGGCGACGCGGACCTGCGCGAGGTCCACACCTGGAACCGCGGGTTCGCCGCGTCGACGGGGAGCGCGCGCTACGAGAAGCTCGCCACCGAGATCGAGCGGGCCATCGGGTTCATGTCCGCGGCGGGCGCGGACTTCGAGGCGATCCGCACGGTGGAGTTCTTCTCCTCCCACGAGGCGCTCCTGCTGCCCTACGAGCGGGCGCTGACGCGGACGGACTCCCGCACCGGCAACCCGTACGCCACCAGCGCGCACATGCTCTGGATCGGTGAGCGCACGCGCGGGCTCGACGACGCGCACGTCGACCTGCTCTCGCGGGTGCGCAACCCGATCGGCGTCAAGCTCGGTCCGAGCACGACGGTGGAGCAGGCGCTCGGCTACGTCGAGCGTCTCGACCCCGACCGCGAGCCGGGCCGCCTGACGTTCATCACCCGGAGGGGCGCCAGTGCCGTGCGCGACGTCCTCCCGGACCTCGTCGCCGGCGTCGAGGCGGCCGGGGCGAGGGTGGCGTGGACGTGCGACCCGATGCACGGCAACACCATCAGCTCGTCCAGCGGGTACAAGACGCGGCGCTTCGACGACGTCATCGACGAGGTCCGAGGCTTCTTCGAGGTGCACGCGGCACTGGGCACGGTGCCCGGGGGCCTGCACGTGGAGCTGACCGGCGACGACGTCACCGAGATCCTCGGCGGTCACGGCAAGATCCTCGACGCCGACCTCGGCACCCGCTACGAGTCGCTGTGCGACCCGCGCCTGAACCACCAGCAGTCCCTGGAGATGGCTTTCCTCGTCGCGGAGATGCTCCAGCAGCGATGACCGCGACCACGGGTGCCCGTCGCGTCGTCGCCGACCTGCGCTCCGACACCGTCACCCGCCCCACGCCGGCGATGCGCGAGGCGATGGTCGGCGCCGACGTGGGCGACGACGTGTACGCCGAGGACCCCACCACGAGGGCGCTGGAGGAGCGGGTCGCCGCGATGCTCGGCCACGAGGCGGCGCTCTTCACCCCCACCGGGTCGATGGCCAACGTCCTGGCCGTCGGGGCGCTGGTCCCCGTCGGCGCCGAGCTGCTGTGCGACTCCCTCGCCCACGTGGTGCGCGCCGAGCTGGGC
>JBBSRD010000058.1:0-11744 GCA_038243415.1 Actinomycetales bacterium
CCGCGGGCGCGCAGCGCCTCCCACAGCTCCACCTCGGTGCGCGCGTCGAGGGCGGAGGACACGTCGTCGGCGACGAGCAGCTCGGCCCCGGTCGCCAGCGCCCGCGCGAGGGCGAGGCGCTGGACCTGCCCGCCGGACAGGCGCACCCCGCGGTGGCCCACGATGGCGCCCTTCCCGCCGGCCGCCTCGAGGTCGGCGGTCATCCGCGCGTCGTCCAGGGCGGCGTCGATCGAGCGCTCGTGGTCGAGCATGACGTTCTCCGCCACCGACCCGGAGAGCACGCGAGGCACCTGCCCCACGTAGGACACCTGGCCCGGGCGCAGGAACAGCTGGGGGTCACGCACGTCGACGCCGTTCCAGCGGATCTCCCCGTCGTGGTCCACGAGCCCGGCGATGGCCGCCAGCAGGCTCGACTTCCCCGAGCCCACCCGCCCGGCGAGCAGCACGAGCTCCCCGGCGTCCACGGTGAGGTCCACCCCGGAGACGCCGACGGTGCCGTCGTCGTGCACGGCGTCCAGGCCGGCGAGCTGCAGCCGCTCCAGAGCCACGCGCGGCGCGGCGGGCGGAGAGGGCGCTGTGCCGGCGCGCAGGTCCACCCCGGCGGGCAGGCGCACGAGGTCCTCGCCGCCGGAGAGCTCCGTGGTGGCGCTCAGCCAGCGGCGCGCCACCGGCCACTGCGTGATGACCGACCCGGCCACCGTGCCGAACCAGCCGAAGCCGCTCGCCGCGGTGGACACCGCGATGGCGGTCGACAGGCCCCAGAAACCGCCGAGGTACGCCGCCCAGGCGGCGACCACCCCGAGCTGGACCATGAGCACGGGCACCCCGTCGAGCAGGGACCGCACCCGGAACTCGCGGATCGAGGCGTCCATGCGGGTGGCGTCGACGCTGGTGAGGTGCTGCTGGACCACCGAGGTCGCCGCGGCGAGCTTCACGGTGCGGGCGGCGTCCATGGCGCTGACGAGCGAGCGCCCGAAGACCGCACGCTGGTCGCCGGCGACGCGGGCGGAGGACCCGGCGAGCGGCGCCCCCGCGGCGGAGACCACCGCGGAGACCACGAGGATCGCTCCCACGACCCCCGAGGCGAGCAGGCCCCGGCCCACGTCGCCGGTCTCGGCGACGGTGAGGACGCCGAGGACGATCACGGTGAGGACGCCGGTGATGACGTCGACCCAGCGGTCGGTGTAGATGAGGAACCGCTCGGAGTCCAGCGCGCGGGCGCTGACCTCCCCGGGGGGAGTGCGGGCCAGGCGCCGCTGCATGGTCTGGCCGCGCAGCACGTTCAGGCGCATCCGCAGGGTCAGGGCGGACCACCACATCGGGTACACGCGGAAGGCCACCGCGAGCGCCACCGGGGAGAGGAGGAGCGTGACGCCGAGCGTGATGGCGAGCAGCCACGGCGGCTCGCCGCCGCCGGCCACCGCCTCGAGCCGCGAGGTCAGCGCCCCGAAGAGCGTGCCGACCACCGCGCCGTAGGCGCCCAGCACCGTGGTGACGAAGAAGCCCGCACCGCCGACGACGCCCCACAGCGGGTGGGCGACCAGCAGGCGCGCCACCGCCCGCCCGGTCGACGGGCGCTGGGGCGGCGGGGGCGGCGGGACCTCGCGGCGCTCGGCGCGGACGAGGAGGTCGTCGTCGGCGTCGGGCGCCTCGGCGACCGAGGAGGTGGCAGCGTTCGCAGAGGATGCGGCTCCCTCAGACGACGCAGCGCTCGAGGACGGCGTCGCCCCTCGCGAGGAGGCCGCCGCGAGGTCAGCCCGCCCCACGGCCACGGCCGCCGTCTCGCTCTCGCCCGCGGCGGCGAGCAGGTCGGCGAAGGGCCCCGGCGTGGTGGCCAGCTCGGCGCGCGCCCCGTGCTGGACCAGGCGCCCGCCGTCGAGCACCGCCACGGCGTCGGCCCGCTCGGTGGTGGCGAGGCGGTGGGCGATGACGATGCCGGTGCGCCCGGACAGCAGCGCGCGAGAGGCCCGCTCGACCATGGCCTCGGTGCGAGGGTCCATGCGGGCGGTCGCCTCGTCGAGCACGACGACGGCCACGTCGCGCACGAGCAGGCGCGCGAAGGCCACGAGCTGCTCCTCGCCGGCGGACAGCGTGGTCGAACCGACGCCCAGGCGCGTGTCGAGGCCGTCGGGCAGCGAGCGGGCCCAGCGCGCCAGCCCGAGCGCCTCGAGAGCCGCCTCGACCCGGGCGCGGGGCACGGGCGCGAAGAGGGTGATGTTCTCCTCGAGCGTCGCGGCCAGCAGCTCGGTGCGCTGGGTGACCACCCCGACGCGGGCGCGCAGCGCCTCGACGTCGAGCGCGAGCACGTCGGTCCCGCCGATGAGCACCTGGCCCGGCTCGGGCTCGACCGCGCGCGAGAGCACCTTCGCGAGGGTGGACTTCCCCGAGCCGGAGCGCCCCACGAGCGCGCACGTGGTCCCGGGCGCCACGGTGAAGGAGACCACGGCCAGGGCGAAGCCCTCGGGGTATCCGACGCTGAGGCCGCGCAGCTCCACCGACGCCGGGCCGCCGGGCAGGTGGTCGCCGCCGGCCGGCTCGACGGGGGCGTTCAGCAGGCTCCCGATGCGCGAGAGCGCCCCGAGACCCTCCTGCGCGTCGGGCAGGTGGTTGGTGACCTGGCTCAGCTGGCCGACGAACGTGGTGACGAGCAGCCACAGCGTCACCAGGGCCTCGATGCCGAGCGTGCCCCCGGTGACGAGGGCGACGGACGCGACGGCGAGGCCCGCCAGCAGGGCGTGGAGGACCACCCCGGTGCGGAGCATGACGGCGGCGCTCTTGACGCAGACGACCTCCGCGGCGTCGAGCACCGTCTTCGCCCGCCGCGCGTACTGGCGCACCACGTGGGGCTGGCCGAGGGAGGTGCGGACGTCGTCGCGCCCGGCGATGGCCTCCTCGAGCTGGGCGGCGTGGTCGGACCAGGTGATCTCCTCCGCCTCCTTCGCGGCGGCGACGTCCCTGGTGCGACGCCACGCGAGGGCCAGCACGGCGGCGGTGACCACCGGGAAGGCGATCCACGCCGGCCACCACGTCACTCCCGCGACGATCCAGGCGAGCACCGAGCGCATGATCGCCCGGATCATCTGCCAGCCCTGGAACCGCAGGAGGGTCGCGACCTGGTAGGGGTCGTCGTCGATCCGGTCGAGCACCTCACCGACGCCCTGCTCGTCGATGACGGGCAGGGGCTGGTGCCAGGCGGCGTCGATGAGGTCGGCGCGCAGGCGCTTCTCGGCCTGCCCGACGAGCCCGTAGAAGACCGTGCGCCCCGCGGTGTCCAGCAGCGCGGCCCCCACGAGCAGCGCGGCGAGCGTGATGACGAGGGTCTGGGTGGGCCCGGTGGACAGCCGGCCGGCGACCAGCGTCGCCGCCGTCTCGGCGCCGGCGGCGATCCCGAGAGCGATCAGGGCGACGGTGAGGCTCCGCGAGGCCAGGCGTCGCCAGGTCAGCGGGGCGTGGCGGGCAGGCATGTCCTCGGTCTCGTCGTCAGGGGCGTGTGGCGCCGGCGCGAGCTGCTCGACGGCCGCTCACGGTATCGACCGGGACCGACATCGCGCGCGGCATTTTTGTCGTGGTGCACGGAGCCGCGCCACACTGGGCCCATGCCCAGCCCCGAGACGACCACCACCCCCGAGCTCACCATCACCCGCCGCGTGGTGGGCCCCATGGGCAACGACGCCTACCTGCTCACCACCCGCGGCGGTGATCAGCTGCTGGTCGACGCCGCCGCCGACGCCCCCGCGCTGCTGGAGATGGTCGCCGACGGCGCGCCGTCGGGGGCGCTGGTGAGCGTCGTCACCACCCACAGCCACCACGACCACGTGGGGGCGCTCGCCGACGTCGTGGAGGGCACGGGCGCACGCACCGGCGCCGGCGCCGACGACGCGCGCGACATCACCGCCGCCACGTCCGTGGCGATCGACGACGCGCTGCACCACGGCGACGTCGTCAGCGTGGGCGACGTGGACCTGGAGGTCGTCCACCTGCGCGGCCACACCCCCGGCTCGATCGCTTTGGTCCACGCCCCGGCCGGCGGGCCGGTGCACCTCTTCACCGGCGACTCCCTCTTCCCCGGCGGGGTGGGCAACACCGGGGGAGACGCCGCCCGCTTCACCCAGCTGCTCGACGACGTCCAGGAGCGGCTCTTCGACCGCTTCGGCGACGACACGGTGGTGCACCCGGGCCACGGCGACGCCACGACGCTCGGCGCCGAGCGCGGTGAGCTCGGCACCTGGCGTGAGCGCGGCTGGTAGGCCCGGTACCGCGCACCTGTGCGGGGTCGAGCGGGACCCCGGTCACTAGCGCTGCCTGCCGCGCAGGGCTTCTGGACCGTCTCGGCGCGGGGCCCGGGCACCCAGCAGGTCGACGCGCGGCTGCGGCCGGGGAGCGAGGCCGTGGTGGTCATGGGTGCGGACGCCGGCAGGCCGGCCTTCGCGGACCTGCAGGCGGGAGGCGGTCAGACCTCTCGGCCCCTCACGAGGCGCCCGCTCACCGATCGGCTCTGCCTGCGGGCAGGCCTCGTCCGGGTGCGCTAATGTACGTTCATTCGAGGCGCGAGCCGCCACCGGGAGGACCACCAGTGATCACCGTGGACGTCATCGACACCGATGAGCTGGGGGACCGCAGCTCTGTGGTCCACGACGGCCAGGTCGCGGTCGTGGTCGATCCTCAGCGCGACATCGACCGCGTGCAGCGAGCCCTCGAGCGCGCCGGCGTCACCGTCTCGCTCGTGGTGGAGACCCCCCGCCACAACGACCACGTCACCGGTGGCTACGCCCTGGCGAAGGCCAGCGGGGCCCGCTACGTCGTCCCCGCCGGGGAGGACGTCACCGTCGGCGACGTGCGCGTCAGCGACCGGGACGAGCTGAGCGCCGGGTCCATGACGGTGGTGGCCCACGCGACCCCCGGCCACACCCACGGCCACATCTCCTACGTCATCACCGGCGGCCCCGGCGAGGCCGGGCCCCCGGCCCTGTTCTCGGGCGGTTCTCTGCTCTACGGCAGCGTCGGGCGCACCGACCTGGTGGGCCCCGACGACACCGACGGTCTGACGCGCGACCAGTTCCGCTCGGTGCGCCGCCTGGCCGGCGAGCTGCCCGACGACGCCCCGGTGTACCCCACCCACGGCTTCGGCTCCTTCTGCTCGTCGGGGCCGGCCACCGGGGGGGACGCCAGCACCATCGGTCAGGAGAAGGCGCGCAACAACGCCCTGACCATCGACGACGAGGACGCCTTCGTCGAGGCGCTGGTCTCCGGGCTGACGGCATACCCCGCCTACTACGCCCACATGGGTGCGCGCAACCGCAGCGGGCCGGAGGCACCCGACCTCTCCCCCGTGCAGGAGGTGGACCCCGAGCAGGTGCGTCGGCGCATCGAGGGCGGCGAGTGGGTGGTCGACCTGCGCGGGCGTCGCACCTTCGCCGCCGCCCACGTGGGCGGGTCGATCTCGATCGAGCTCGGCGCGCAGTTCGCGACCTACCTCGGGTGGCTGATCCCGTGGGACACCCCGCTGACCCTGATCGCGGACACCCCCGAGGAGGTCGCCGACGCCCAGCGCCAGCTGGCGCGCATCGGCATCGAGCGTCCCGCCGGCGCCTCCACCGAGGACGTCTCCGTCCTGGCCGGCGAGGACGGTCCTCGCTCCTACCCGGTCGCGAGCTTCTCCGACCTCCTCGCGCGGCGCTCCGCCGACGCCGACAACGCCGCGGGACGCGGGCACGGGCACGACGACGGGCAGCCGTGGACCGTGCTCGACGTGCGCCGCGACGACGAGAACGCCGAGGACAGCATCCCCGGCTCCGCGCACGTCCCGCTGCACTCGCTGGTCGAGCGTCTCGACGACCTGCCCGAGGGGACGCTGTGGGTGCACTGCGCCATCGGGCTCCGGTCCTCGATCGCGTCCAGCCTCCTGGACCGAGCGGGCTACGACGTGGTGCACGTCGACGGCGACTTCTCCACCGCCGTCGACCTCGGCCTCACCACCGGCTCCGGTGCGGGCCCGGCGTCCTGACCCGTCCCCGAGACCACGGAGAGCACCGCAGCCGTCCCAGGAGGAACGACATGACCACGACAGACACGCACCACGAGGTCCTCGTGGTGGGAGCCGGCTCCGCCGGCATCTCGGTGGCCGCCCGCCTCCAGCGCGCCGGCGGGATCGACGTCGGTGTCCTGGACCCCGCCGAGACGCACCACTACCAGCCGCTCTGGACCTGGCCGGGGGCGGGCGGGCGACCATCGCCGAGAGCGCCCGCCCGCAGGCGAGCGTCATGCCGCGCGGCGTCTCGTGGATCAAGGACGCCGCCGAGCACGTGGACCCCGACGAGCAGCACGTCCGCCTGGCCTCGGGGCGCAGGGTGACCTACGACCACCTGGTGGTCAGCCCCGGCCTGCAGCTGGACTTCGGCGCCGTGCCCGGCATGACCGAGGCGCTGCGCACACCGTCGGTGTCCAGCGACTACACGTACGGCCTGGCGCCCAAGACGTGGTCGCAGATCCGCGACCTGCGCCGCGGCACCGCGGTGTTCACCATGCCGTCGGGGCCGATCGAGTGCGCCGGCGCGCCACAGAAGATCGCGTACCTCGCTGCTGACTTCTGGCGCGAGCAGGGGGTCCTGGACGACATCCGCGTGGTCATGGTGCTGCCGACGCCGGGGATGTTCGGGGTCCCGGAGCTCTCGCGGGAGCTCGAACGGGTCGTCGAGCGCTACGGCATCGAGGTCCGCTCCTCCAGCGAGGCCGTGGAGGTGGACGGCGACCCACGCCAGGTCCACGTCCGCGACTCCGACGGCGGCACCGAGGCGATCGGCTACGACTTCCTGCACGTGGTGCCCCCGCAGTCCGCCCCGGACTGGCTGAAGGCCACCAAGCTCGCCGCCCCTGACAACCCCGGCGGGTACGTCGAGGTGGACAAGCACACGATGCGCCACACCCGCTACGGCACCGTCTTCGCCCTCGGCGACGCCGGGTCCACGCCGAACTCCAAGACCGGCGCGGCCATCCGCAAGCAGGCCCCCGTGGTGGTGGAGAACCTGCGCGCCGTCATCCGCGGTCGTGAGCCGAGCGCCCGGTACGACGGGTACGCCTCGTGCCCGCTGACCACGAGCCGTCACACGATGCTGCGCGCCGAGTTCGACTACTCCATGCGCTTCGCCCCGACGTTCCCGATCATCGACACCACGAAGGAGCGGCGCGACATGTGGTACCTCAAGCGGTACGGCCTGCCGTTCATGTACTGGAACCTCATGCTCAGGGGCCTCGCCTGACCTGCGGCCCCGCCCCGCACCTCATCGACCTTCTTCCTCAGCGATCCCGGAGACCCCATGCCTGCTCCCACCATGTCCAGCCACACCCTGCGCGCCCGGCAGGAGACCGCTCCCGAGCGCGGCGCCGCGGAGGACCTCCACGTCATCGACGTCCGCACGCCAGGGGAGTTCGCCGCCGGCAGCGTGCCCGGCGCTCGCAACGTGCCCCTGGACCGCATCGCCGACCACGCGGAGCACCTGCGAGGCACCGGCCGCGAGACCGTCCTGGTCTGCCGCACGGGGCGCCGCGCCCACCAGGCCGCGGAGGCCCTGCTGGCTGCCGGGCTCAACCCGATCACGGTCCTGGACGGCGGGCTCGAGGCCTATGCCGCGGCCACGCCGGCCAGCGCGGACGAGATCTCCGGGCTCCCCCGGGCGATGCGTGCGGGCTGGGGGCTCGAGCGGCAGGTCCGCCTCGTCGCCGGCGCCCTGGTCGCCTCCAGCATCCTCGTCAGCCTCTGGCGCCCGCGGGCCCGCTTCCTCGCCGGCGCCGTCGGCACCGGCCTGACCGTGGCCTCGCTGACCAACACCTGCGCGATGGGACGCGCGCTCTCGGCGCTGCCCTTCAACCGCCCGCGCGCCCGCTCGTGACGGCGGTCGACGACGCGGCGCCCAAGAGCGCCGGGCTGCTCGACCGCAGCTCCCGCACGCCGGTGTGGGCGCAGGTCGAGGCCGACGTCCGCCGACGGCTCGACGCCGGCGCCTTCACCGCCGGCGTCCCCGGCGAGCACGCGCTGGCCCAGGAGTACGGCGTCAGCCGGCAGACGGTGCGCCAGGCGCTGCGATCGCTGCGCGAGGCCGGCACGCTGCTCGCTCATCGCGGCCGGCCCTCGCGGGTGGCCCGAGAGATCAGCCAGCCGCTCGGGGCGATCTACAGCCTGTTCACCTCCGTCCAGGCCGCCGGCATGAGCCAGCGCAGCCAGGTGATGGCCTTGGACGTCGTCACCGACACCGCGGCGGCGACCGCCCTCGGGCTGGCGGCCGACACCGAGCTGGTGCACCTCGCGCGCCTGCGCCTGGCCGACGACGAGCCGCTCACCCTCGACGAGGCGTGGCTCCCGGCGCACCTGGCCCGCCCCCTGCTGGAGGCCGACTTCAGCCACACCGCCCTGTACGCCGAGCTGGCCGCGCGGTGCGGGATCACCCTGCGCGGCGGCCGCGAGGAGCTGCGCGCGGTCGTCCTCGACCCGGGCGACGCGCAGCTCTTGGCGGTCGAGCCCGGCAGCCCGGCGTTCCTCATCGAGCGGCTCGGCTGCTCCGAGGGGATCCCCCTGGAGCACCGCCGCAGCCTGGTGCGCGCCGACCGCTTCAGCATCAGCGCCGACTTCGCCCCCAGCTCCGGTTACCACCTCCAGCTCGACACCCACCACGAACAGAGGATCTGACGTGTTCGACTCCGTCCCCACCATCGATGCCCGCTCCGCCGACACGCTCCTCGCTGAGGGCGCCGTCCTGCTCGACGTCCGCGAGGACGACGAGTGGGCCGCCGGCCACGCACCGCGCGCGCTCCACGTCCCTCTCGGGGACATCAGCAAGGGCGAGCTCCCCCCGGGCGTCGAGCCCGGCTCCGTGGTGGTCACCGTGTGCCGATCGGGCATGCGTTCCTCCGAGGCGGCGAAGCGGCTCAAGGCCCAGGGCGTGGACGTGCGCAACCTCGACGGCGGCATGAAGGCCTGGGCGAGCGCCGGCCTCCCGGTGCGCCGTGACGGCGGCAAGCCCGGCACCGTCGCCTGACGCAGCTGGCGGCCGCCGCCGGGCTGGGCGTGGCCGTCGGGCTCGTGCTCGGCGCCCTCGGGGGCGGGGGAGCGATCCTCACCGTGCCGGTGATGGTTTACCTCCTCGGCGTCCCCGCGAAGGCGGCGACCGCCGCCAGCCTCGTCGTGGTCGGCGTCGCCTCCGCCACCAGCAGCGCCCTGCACGCGAGGGCCGGCGCCGTGCGGTGGAAGACCGCGCTGATCTTCGTCGCGACGGGGATACCGACCTCGCTGCTCGTGACCCGCTCGACCCGCAGGACCGGTGGTGGCGCCGGCGACGACACCCCCCCGGCACAGCGCGCTCGGCCTCGTGGTCGGTGGCACGGTCACCGGGTTCCTCGGGGTGGGTGGGGGCTTCGTCATCGTGCCCGCGCTCGTGCTGGCGTTCGGCTTCGCCATGCCGGCCGCCGTGGGCACCTCGCTCGTCATCATCGCGCTGAACTCCGTGGTGGCCCTGGTCGCGCGGGCCGGGAGCCTCTCCCTGGACTGGTCCGTCGTCGTCCCTTCACCATCGGTGCGGTGCTCGCCTCCGCGCTCGGGCGCCCGATCGCCTCCCGGGTGTCCCCGCGGGTCCTGCAGAGCGCCTTCGTCGGGCTGCTCGTGGTGGTGGCCGTCGCGATCCTGCTGGAGCCCACCGGCGTCCTCGGCTGAGCACGGCGGGCGTCGTCGACGGTGCCGCGCGTCCCCCCGGCGGGGCATGATCGCCTCCGTGAGGTTCGCTCCCCGCTCCATCGCCTGGTCCGCCCTGGCGTCCGCGCTGCCCAGGAGCCTGTGGCCGCCGACGTGGCCGCCGTCCAGGGCGCTGCTGGTGGCGCTGGGGCTCGTGGCCGGCGACCTCTCCCTTCGCCTCGCGGCCCTCTACGTCGTCCCGCGCAACCGCCGTCCGTCCTCGGCGTTGGCGTGGCTCCTCGCGATCAACCTCATCCCGTACCTGGGGCCGGCGACGTTCGCCCTCATCGGCCACCCCGACCTGCCGCGCGCACGCCGTGAGCAGCAGCGGGAGATGGACGAGCTCATCACCGAGGGCAGCGAGGGCAGCGCCACCGACCTGAGCGCGACGACGCCCCCGTGGCTGGCCAGCGTCGCCCACCTCAACCGCCGGCTCGGAGCCATGCCGCTGCTGGGAGGCAACTCCGCGACGATCCACCAGGGCACCGCCGCCGCGCTGGAGGGGATGATCGCCGACGTCGACGCGGCGACGACGTCGGTGCACGCGCAGTTCTACCTGATCTCCCTCGATGCCACGACGAAGCCGTTCTTCGCCGCGATGGGCCGCGCGGTGGAGCGCGGCGTGACCGTCCGTCTCCTCATGGACCACGTCACGTGCCTGCGCTACCCCCACTACCGGGAGACCCTGAAGCGTCTGGACGCGATGGGCGTGGACTGGCAGCTGATGCTGCCCATCCAGCCCCTGAAGGGGAAGATCCGGCGCCCGGACCTGCGCAACCACCGCAAGCTGCTCGTCGTCGACGGCGTGGTGGGGTGGATGGGCTCGCAGAACGTCATCGACCCCAGCTACAACCAGAAGGCCAACATCGAGCGCGGCCTGCAGTGGGTGGACATCATGGCGCGCTTCGTGGGCCCGGTGGTCGCCGAGCTCGACGGCGTGTTCACCACCGACTGGTACTCCGAGACCGGCGACCTGCTCGACCTCGAGCGCGCCCGCACCGACATGGAGCACCACCACCCCGACGCCTCCAAGACCGACCTGGACTGCCAGGTGGTGCCCAGCGGACCGGCGTACGAGGTGGAGAACAACCTCAAGCTCTTCAACGCCATGCTCTACGCCGCCCAGCACGCGGTGACCATCACCACGCCGTACTTCGTGCCCGACGAGTCGCTGCTCGAGGCCGTCACCACCGCGGCGCAGCGCGGGCTGGACGTCGAGCTGCTCGTGTGCGAGGAGGGCGACCAGGCCATGACCCACCACGCCCAGTCCTCGTACTACGAGACGCTGCTGCGCGCCGGGGTGCGGATCTGGCTCTTCCCCGCGCCGTACGTGCTCCACGCCAAGCTCGTGAGCATCGACAGCGTCGTCTCGGTCATCGGCAGCTCCAACATGGACATCCGCTCCTTCAACCTCAACCTGGAGGTCTCGGTGATGGTGCGCAGCGAGTCCTTCGCCGCCGAGCTGCTGAGGGTCCAGGAGGAGTACCGGGAGCGCTGCCGGGAGCTCACCCTCGAGGAGCACCTGCGCCGGCCCCCGCTGGACCAGCTCAAGGACAACCTGGCGCGGCTGACCTCGGTGCTGCAGTAGGAGTCGCGACCGGCGTGATCTCGATCAGCATGGATCGGGGTCGATCTCCATCGATGGCGAGAGCCCCGGGCTGAGCCTCGCACCACCGCGGTGGTGCGAGGCCCGAGCAGGCCCCCGCGCTCTGCTCCGCCGCGCACCGAGGGGAGGGGTTGGGTCGAGATGACCGATGGGCCCCGTTCGTGGTGGGCCCCGCGGCCCGATCAGGGGGGATCGCCATGACGCACCCGTCGTTGCTTGCTGCATCGAGCTCGCTCCGGTCCGCGCCGTCGGGTTCGCAGACCTCTGCCCTGCGGATCGCGGTGGCCGCACGTCCTCGTCCCTGGCGCGGTCGTCGGTGACGCCGTGCCCGTAGAAGACCGCGGGACCGCCGCGGGAGGCGGTGCTCGAGGGGCGCGCCATGGGAGCGGGCGAGCTCTCCGCCTCCCCCGCGACGTCGCG
>JBBSRD010000059.1:0-11744 GCA_038243415.1 Actinomycetales bacterium
CGGCTCCTGCCGCCCGCCCTGAGCCCGCACAGGCACCGGCGGCGGCCCGGGCGCAGGACCCTGCCACCTCGGCAGCGCCCCCGGCCGCTCCGGCCCCGGAGACGCCCGTCGCCTCGCCCGAGGCAGCCTCCCCCGACGCTCCGTCACGCGGGGACGGCCAGTCCCCGGCGGCACCGGCTCCTCGGCCCGGCGGCGCCACCCCGGCCCGTCCCGGACCGGCGCGCCCCGGCAACAACCCGTTCGCGCCCTCCCAGGGCATGGGCAAGCCGCGGCCCGCCGCCGGAGCACCCCGCCCGGGCAACAACCCCTTCGCCTCCTCGCAGGGCATGGGCTCGCGCCCGCCGCGTCCCGCAGCGCCCAGCGCCGCTCCTGAGGCCGGCGCGCCTCCGGCCGCGGCCGCGGCCGAGCGTCCCGGTGGTCCCCGTCCGGGCGGTCCCCGTCCCGGCGGTCCCCGCCCCAACCCGGGGATGATGCCCGGGAAGTCCGCGGTCGGTCGCCCCGGCGCCCCGGCGCGCGGTGGCCCTCCGGGCCGCGGCGGCGCTCCGGGCCGTCCCGGCGGCGGCGGCGGCCCCGGCGGTGCTCCGGGCCGTCCCGGCGGCGGCGGTGGCTTCGGCGGCAAGGGGGGCAACCGCGGTCGCGGCGGCACCCAGGGTGCGTTCGGTCGCTCCGGCGGTCGTCCCGTGCGCGGCCGGAAGTCGAAGCGCGCGAAGCGTCAGGAGTTCGAGGCCATGCAGGCCCCGAGCGTCGGCGGCGTCCAGATCCGTCGCGGTGACGGCTCCACGCCGCTGCGTCTGCGCCGCGGTGCCTCGCTGACCGACTTCGCCGACCGCATCGACGCCAACCCCGCGAGCCTGGTCACGGTGCTGTTCCACCTCGGTGAGATGGCGACCGCGACGCAGAGCCTCGACGAGGAGACGTTCGCGCTGCTCGGGAACGAGCTCGGCTACGTGGTCTCGATCGTGTCTCCGGAGGACGAGGAGCGAGAGCTGCTCGGCGCCTTCGACATCGACCTCGACGCCGAGCTGGAGGGCGAGGACGACGACGTGCTGTCGGCGCGTCCTCCCGTCGTCACGGTCATGGGTCACGTCGACCACGGAAAGACGAAGCTGCTCGACGCGATCCGCTCCACCGACGTGGTGGCGGGGGAGTCCGGCGGCATCACCCAGGCCATCGGCGCCTACCAGGTCACCGCCGAGCACGAGGGCGTCGAGCGGGCGCTGACCTTCATCGACACCCCGGGCCACGAGGCGTTCACCGCCATGCGTGCCCGTGGTGCGCAGGTCACCGACATCGCGATCCTCGTGGTCGCGGCTGACGACGGCGTGATGCCCCAGACGATCGAGGCGCTGAACCACGCGCAGGCCGCTGGCGTTCCGATCGTCGTGGCGGTCAACAAGATCGACAAGGAGGGGGCCAACCCCGACAAGATCATGCAGCAGCTGACCGAGTACAACCTCGTCGCCGAGCAGTACGGCGGCGAGACCCTGTTCGTGCCGATCAGCGCGCTCAAGCGCACGGGCATCGACGACCTCCTCGAGGCCGTCCTGCTCACCGCCGACGCGGCGCTGGACCTCCGGGCCAACGCCGAGAAGGACGCTCGCGGCGTGGCCATCGAGGCTCACCTCGACAAGGGCCGCGGCCCCGTGGCCACCGTCCTGGTGCAGTCCGGGACGCTCCACGTGGGCGACTCGATCGTGGCCGGCAACGGCTACGGCCGGGTGCGCGCCATGCTCGACGAGCACGGCAACCCCATCTCCGAGGCCACGCCGTCACGGCCGGTCCTCGTGCTGGGCCTCACCGCGGTGCCCGGCGCCGGCGACACGTTCCTCGTGGCGCCCGACGACCGCACGGCCCGTCAGATCGCCGAGCGCAGGGAGTCCGCGCAGCGGGCCGCCTCGCTGGCGAAGCGTCGCAAGCGCATCAGCCTCGAGGACCTCAACGAGGCGCTCGCGCAGGGCAAGATCGACACCCTCAACCTCATCATCAAGGGTGACGGGTCCGGTTCTGTCGAGGCGCTCGAGGACGCGCTGCTCAAGGTGGAGGTGAGCGACGACGTGGAGCTGCGGATCATCCACCGCGGCGTCGGCGCCATCACGCAGAACGACGTGAACCTCGCGACGGTGGACAACGCCATCATCATCGGGTTCAACGTCCGGCCCGCCGAGAGGGTCAGCGAGCTCGCCGAGCGCGAGGGCGTCGACGTCCGCTTCTACTCGGTGATCTACGCGGCGATCGACGACGTCGAGCAGAGCCTGCGCGGCATGCTCAAGCCGGAGTACGAGGAGGCACAGCTGGGCACCGCGGAGATCCGCGAGGTCTTCCGCTCCTCGAAGTTCGGGAACATCGCCGGGTCGATCGTGCGCAGCGGCATCATCCGCCGCAACTCCAAGGCGCGGCTCACGCGAGACGGCGTGGTGGTCGGCAACGACCTCACCGTCGAGTCGCTGAAGCGGTTCAAGGACGACGCGACCGAGGTCCGCGACGGGTTCGAGTGCGGTATCGGGCTCGGGTCGTTCAACGACGTCAAGGAGGGCGACCTCCTCGAGACGTTCGAGATGCGCGAGAAGGCCCGCACGTCCTGATCGCCTGACGTCAGCACCGGCGGCGGCCCCCCTGGACGACGGGGTGGCCGCCGCCGGTGCGTCCGGGTCCCGCGTGCTGCAGCACGCGGTGGCGCGACGGGGGCGTCAGCGTGCGGGATGATGTCCCCGTGCACGTCGCGACGTTGACCCTGGACCTCCTCCTCGGGGACGTCCGCTCCCTCAAGGCCAAGCGCGGTCTGGTGCGGCCCGTGGTCGCCGAGCTCCGGCGCCTCGAGGTCGCCGTGGCCGAGACCGGCAGCCTCGACCTCCACCGCCGGGCGGAGATCAGCTGCGCCGTGGTCGCGGCCGACGCGGGCCACTGCCGCGCGGTCCTCGACCGCGCCGAGCACCTCGTGGCCGCCCGCCCCGAGCTGGAGCTGCTCTCCGCCAGGGTGCGCTTCTACGGCGACGACGCCTGACCACCTCGCGACCACCCGCCCCGCCCTGCCCTGGTCCCCTGGATCCGGGACGCCCCCGCACCACCCCCGCACCGACAACGAGGAGACCCGCCGTGGCCGACCCGGCACGCGCCCGCAAGCTCGCCGACCGCATCAAGGTGGTCGTCGCCGAGACGCTCGAGCGCCGCATCAAGGACCCCCGTCTGGGCTTCGTCACGATCACCGACGCCCGCGTGACCGGTGACCTCCAGCACGCGAGCGTCTACTGGACCGTCTACGGAGGCGAGGACGAGCAAGCGAGCACCGCGGCCGCCCTGGAGAGCGCGAGGGGCGTCCTGCGCGCGGAGGTGGGCAGGCGCACGGGCATCCGTCTGACGCCGACGCTCGCGTTCTTCCTCGATGCCGTCCCCGAGACCGCTGCCGCCATGGAGGAGCTCCTGAGCCGGGCCGCGGAGCAGGACGCGCGCGTGGCCGCCCTCGCGCAGGGCGCCGCGTACGCCGGCGAGACGGACCCCTACCGCCACCCCGCGGAGGACGACGAGGACGAGGACGAGGACGACGAGGAGGCGGGAGACACCGCTCCGGACGCCGACGCGACGGACGCGAGCGGGACGGACGACGAGGAGCGGTGACCTCTCGCAGCGGCCCGGGCCCTGACGGCCTGCTCGCGGTGGACAAGCCGGCCGGGTGGACCAGCCACGACGTGGTCGCCCGCTCGCGCCGGCTGCTGGGCACCCGCAAGGTCGGTCACGCCGGCACGCTGGACCCGATGGCCACCGGGGTGCTCGTGCTGGGGGTGGGGCGCGGCACGAAGCTGCTCACCTACCTCGTGGGGGCCGACAAGGACTACGAGGCCACCGTGGTGCTCGGGGCGTCGACGGTGACCGACGACGCCGAGGGCGAGGTGGTGGCGACCGCACCGGCTGACGCTGTGGCCGCCCTGACCTGTGAGCGCCTCGACGCCGCGGTCGCGGACCTCACCGGGGACATCGCGCAGGTTCCGAGCTCGGTGAGCGCCATCAAGGTCGACGGCCAGCGTTCCTACGCGCGGGTCCGCGGCGGTGAGGCCGTGGAGCTCGCGGCCCGCCCGGTGACGGTGAGCGCGTTCGACGTGCTCGGTGTGCGTCCCGGCGGTCAGCGGTGGGAGGTCGACGTCACGCTCACCGTCTCCTCGGGCACCTACGTCCGCGCCCTGGCCCGCGACCTGGGAGCGGCGCTGGGGGTCGGCGGGCACCTGTCCGCGCTGCGTCGCACCCGCGTGGGCGGCTACGGCCTGGACGTCGCGCACCCGCTGGAGGACCTCGCGGCGCCGGAGGACGCCTCCGGCGCGAGCGAGGTTGCCGTGGCCGCTCTCCTGCCGCTGGCGGACGCCGCCCGCGCCGTCCTGCCGGTGTGGCAGCCCGACGAGGAGCAGGTGAGGCGCCTGCGGCACGGCCAGCGCCTGGTGGCCGACGCCAGCGGCGTGGGGGAGGGGCCCACCGCGGCGATCGCTGCCGACGGCGCCCTGGTGGCCGTGGTGCGCGCCGAGCGCGGGGCGATCCGCCCCAGCCTCGTCCTGGACGCCCACCCGTCCTGACGCGTCGCGAGCTCAGCCGTCGTGCCAGCGGGTGTGCGCCGCCTGACCCTGGTAGGCCACGAGGACCCCGCACGTGTCGCACACCGGACCGCGGTCGCCGCGATCGTCGCGCGTGAAGCCCGCCTCGACCGCGGGCTGGTCGAGGCCGAGGTACTTCAGCACGCTGCGGACGATGCTCACGGCGGACCACGCTACGGCTGCACCGCGGCCGATCGGGGTCCTGGTCCGCCACGGCTCCCGCGGATCCGGCGTAGCCTGCGACCACCGACCGGCCCCGACGGCGGGGCCGGAGCTGCACGACGTCGACGACGTGGAGATGACCCTCATGGCTGCCTATCCCCGACCCACCCGCGGTCCCGGCCCCTCTGACTTCGCCGAGAGGTACGACAACTTCATCGGCGGGAAGTGGGTGCCTCCCGTCACCGGTGAGTACTTCGACGACATCGCCCCCCTGACCGGCCAGCCGTTCACCAAGATCGCGCGCTCCACCGCCGCGGACGTGGACCTCGCCCTGGACGCCGCCCACGACGCCTTCCCCGCCTGGTCGCGCACCTCCGCGGCGCAGCGGGCGCTGATGATGAACAAGATCGCGGACCGCATCGAGGAGAACCTCGAGGCCCTGGCCGTGGCGGAGTGCTGGGAGAACGGCAAGGCCGTGCGCGAGTGCCTCGCCGCCGACCTCCCGCTGGCCGTCGACCACTGGCGCTACTTCGCCGCCGCGATCCGCGCGCAGGAGGGCAGCGCCGGCGTCATCGACGAGGACATGGTCGCGTACCACTTCCACGAGCCGCTGGGCGTGGTCGGGCAGATCATCCCCTGGAACTTCCCCATCCTCATGGCCACCTGGAAGATCGCCCCGGCGCTGGCCGCCGGCAACTGCGTGGTGCTCAAGCCCGCCGAGCAGACGCCCTGGAGCATCCTCAAGGTCATGGAGCTCATCGCCGACCTGCTGCCGGACGGCGTGCTCAACGTCGTCAACGGCTTCGGGGCCGAGGCCGGCAAGCCGCTGGCCTCCTCCGACCGCGTCGCGAAGGTGGCGTTCACCGGGGAGACCACGACCGGTCGGCTGATCATGCAGTACGCGTCGGCCAACATCATCCCCGTCACCCTCGAGCTGGGCGGGAAGAGCCCCAACGTGTTCTGCGCCGACGTCATGCGCGAGGACGACGCCTTCCTCGACAAGGCGCTCGAGGGCTTCACGATGTTCGCGCTCAACCAGGGCGAGGTGTGCACCTGCCCGTCCCGGGCGCTGGTCCACGAGTCCATCTACGACGAGTTCATGGAGAGGGCCACGAGGCGCACCGAGGCCATCGTCTCCGGCGACCCGCTGGACCCGGCCACGATGATCGGTGCCCAGGCCTCGAACGACCAGCTCGAGAAGGTCATGAGCTACTTCGACATCGGCCGTGAGGAGGGTGCCACGGTGCGCACCGGTGGCGGGCGCCGCACGGTGCCCAGCGACGACGGCGCCTACGACGGCGGGTACTACGTCGAGCCGACGATCTTCGAGGGCTCGAACTCCATGCGCGTCTTCCAGGAGGAGATCTTCGGCCCCGTGGTCTCGGTGACGCGGTTCTCCGACACCGACGACGCGCTCCGCATCGCCAACGACACCCTGTACGGCCTCGGCGCCGGGGTGTGGAGCCGTGACGGCAACACCGCCTACCGCCTCGGGCGCGGCATCCAGGCCGGACGGGTGTGGACGAACAACTACCACGCCTACCCGGCCGGGGCGGCGTTCGGCGGCTACAAGGCCTCGGGCATCGGTCGCGAGAACCACAAGATGATGCTCGACCACTACCAGCAGACCAAGAACCTGCTCGTCAGCTACTCGCCGGACAAGCTGGGCTTCTTCTGATGGACGGTGAGGCGGCCGGCGAGGTGGTCGCGCCGGGTCGCGTGGCGATCACCCCGGCCGCCGCCGAGGTGGTCGAGCGGATGCGCGCGCGGCACGGGCCGGTGGTCTTCCACCAGTCCGGTGGCTGCTGCGACGGCTCGTCGCCGATGTGCTTTCCGGAGGGGGACCTCATCATGGGGCCCCAGGACGTGGTGCTCGGCGAGGTGGCCGGCGCCGGCTTCTACATGACCTCGGCGCAGTACCGGCTGTGGGAGCACACCCACCTCACCGTCGACGTCGTCCCGGGCCGCGGCGCGGGCTTCAGCCTGGAGGCGCCCGACGGGATCAGGTTCCTCATCCGCTCCCGGCTGCTCACCGACGACGAGGCCGCCAGCCCTGCAGCGGCGCCGGTCGCCTGATCGAGCCGAGCTGGTCCGGGCCGTGGTGCAGCGTCCCGGTGCTGCTCAGGAGCGGTCGGGCGGACCGTCCGCGCGTCCCCGCTCGTCGTCCGCTGCGGTGCTACCGGCAGCTGGGCCCCCGGTGGGCGGGGACCCGTCGTCCCGGGTCCTCGACCCGACCTGCCCCTGGAGGCGCTCGCGGACCTGAGCGACCCTGTCCTTCGTCCGCGGGTCCCTCGCCAGCTCCTGCGCCTTCGTCGTGGCGGTGCGCAGGGCGCGCTGCCCGGCAGGAGTGCGGGCGAACGAGGCGATCTTGCCGAGCAGGCTGGCCATGGGGTCCTCTTCGAGTGGTGGGCCGGCGCGAGGGAGCGCCGTCCCGCACCAGGATGCCCTGCCTTAACAGGTCGTGCCGACCCGTACGCCCGGGGCAGACGCCTCGGGCCTCCCCAGGCGTCGAGGCCCTGCCGTCGGCTCAGCGGGACGTGGCCCTGGAGAACTGCCGGGTGGAGAGCGGCACGAAGATCACCAGGATGATGGCGACCCACAGCAGGGTGTAGGAGACCGGGTGCTGGGCCGGGAAGGCGGTCGACGTGACCGGGATCGTGGCGTCGCTGAACAGCTCGCGCCCGGCGCGCACCAGCGAGGTGATCGGGTTCCACTCCGCGAAGATCCGCAGCGGGGTGGGGAACCGGTCGGAGGGGGCGAACGTGTCGGCGATGAAGGTGATGGGGAAGATCACCAGGAACGAGAGCTGGTTGAACGCCTCGGGGCTCCGGATGAGCAGGCCGACGAACGCCATGATCCAGGACAGCGCGTAGGCGAAGAGCAGGAAGAGGGCGAACGCCGCCAGGGCCTCCACCCGCGAGGAGGTGATGCGCCACCCCACGAGCAGGCCGGTCACCGTCATGATGACCGTGACGATGACGTTGGTGAGCAGGTCAGAGGTGGTGCGCCCCACCAGCACGGCCATCCGCGACATCGGCAGGGAGCGGAACCGGTCGATGATGCCCTTCTGCATGTCGTCGGCCAGCCCGGCGCCCGTGGTGGTGGCCCCGAAGACGACGGTCTGGGCGAAGATCCCGGGGATGAGGAACTGTGCGTAGTCGATGCCCGGCGGCAGGGACGCCCCGATGGACCCGCCGAAGACGTACCGGAACAGCACGATGAACATGATCGGCGCGACCAGGGTGCCCACCAGGACGTCCGGGACGCGCTTGATCTTCAGCAGGTTCCGCTTGGCGACGACGAGCCCGTCGAGCACGGCGTGGCTGCCCCGCAGGGCCTCGGACTGCATCAGGTGGTCACGCCTGTCCTGCGCCGGCGCGCTCGATCGGTCCGTGGCGGTCATGAGGAGGCTCCGGTGAGGGTGAGGAAGACGTCGTCGAGGGTGGGCCGGCGCAGCCCGACGTCGAGGAGGGCCACCCCGTCGTCGTCGAGGGCGCGCAGCAGCTCGACCATCTGAGCGGTCCCGCCGGTCACGGGGACGGTGAGGCGACGGCTGCCGTCGTCCGAGACCTCGTGGCCCGTGCGGGCGAGCACGGCGCGGGCCGCTGCGACCTGGTCCTCGCGGGCGACCTCCACCTCCACGCGGTCGCCGCCCACCTGGCTCTTCAGCTGGTCCGCGGTGCCCTGGGCGATGGCCCTGCCGTGGTCGATCACCACGATGTCGTCGGCGAGGAGGTCTGCCTCCTCCAGGTACTGGGTGGTGAGAAGCAGCGTGGTCCCCTCGCGGACGAGGCCCCGCAGCAGCTCCCACATGTCGAGGCGGCTGCGCGGGTCCAGCCCGGTGGTCGGCTCGTCGAGGAAGAGCACCGGGGGAGAGGCCACGATCGCGCCGGCGAGGTCCAGGCGCCGGCGCATGCCCCCGGAGTAGGTCTTCGACGGGCGGTCCGCGGCGTCGGTGAGGCGGAAGGTCTCCAGCAGCTCGCGGGCCCGCTCGCGGGAGCGCTTGGCGCCGAGGTGGTAGAGGCGGCCGACCATGTCGAGGTTCTCGAACCCGGTGAGGTACTCGTCGACGGCGGCGTACTGCCCCGACACCCCGATGCGCCGGCGCACCTCCGCCGGGTCGGCGCGCACGTCCACACCGGCCACCTGGACCTCGCCCTCGTCGGGGGTGATGAGGGTGGTGAGCACCTTCACCATCGTCGTCTTGCCCGCGCCGTTGGGTCCGAGCAGCGCCAGGACGGTGCCCGTCGGCACCGTGAGGTCCACGCCGGAGAGAGCCTCGACGGCTCCGTAGCGCTTGACCACACCACGAGCACGCACCGCGTCCACCATGCCCGCAGGTTCTGGCAGGGGTCCGACTCCCGGGAGGCTCCGAGCGGGCGACGCGCGAGGTGGGGCACGCACGACCTCGCCGTCGATGGCACCCTGTGTGGGTGCAGGTGTGGCGGTCGCTGGAGCAGGTCCCCCCCTCGTGGCGACGCAGCCGCGCCGCCGCCGCCGTGGGCAAGGACTTCGACCCCGACGGCGCAGGCGGTTCGGTCGTCACCTTCGGCACCTTCGACGGCCTGCACCGGGGCCACCGGTCCGTGCTCGACGTCGTGGTGGCCCGCGCCCGCGCGCTCGCCCTGCCCTGCGTCGCGGTCACCTTCGACCGCCACCCGCTGTCCGTGCTGAGCCCGGGGTCGGCGCCCGTGCCGGTCATCACCCCGCGCACGCGGGTGCGCCTGCTCGGTGAGGCGGGCATGGACGCCGTCCTGGAGCTGCCGTTCACCGCCGAGCTGGCGGCGATGGACGCCCGCCGCTTCGTCGAGGAGGTGCTCGTCGAGACCCTGGGCGCCCGCGAGGTCGTCGTGGGCGACGACGCGCGCTTCGGCAAGGCGGGGGAGGGCGACCTGGCGATGCTGACCGAGCTGGGCGCGACCCTCGGCGTCGGGGTCACCGGGGTGGACGCGGTGGCGGGGCGCACGCACTCCACGGGGGTCGTCGTGGGTTCCGGGCCGGACAGCAGCCGCCGCTGGAGCTCGACGTGGGTGCGAGAGGCGATCGCCCAGGGCGACGTCCAGGAGGCCGCCGCCGTGCTGGGCCGCTGGCACCGCACCGTCGGCACCGTCGTGCACGGTGACCACCGGGGGCGCGAGCTGGGCTACCCCACGGCGAACCTCGACGACATCGAGGTCGCCGTCCCCGCCGACGGGGTCTACGCCGGATGGCTGGAGCGCCTCGACCCGCCGGAGGGCACCCCCGCCGAGGAGCGCGTCCTGCCGTGCGCCATCTCCATCGGCACGAACCCGACCTTCGACGGCCAGCACCGCCAGGTCGAGGCCCACGTGCTGGGCCGGCTCGACCTCGACCTCTACGGGGAGCGTGTCGCCCTCGACTACGTCGAGCGGCTGCGCCCCACCCTGCGCTTCGACGGGGTGGACGAGCTCGTGGAGCAGATGCACGCCGACACGGCTCGCTGCGCGGTCGTGCTGAGCGCTGCTAGACTCTAGGCGCCGTGATCATCGGCCGCGGACTCAAGAACTCGGAAACGGGAACCTTGGGAGCAGAGAGAGCCCGGGTGGACCAGCCCCGGAGCGCCGCGCAGCGAGACCACACCGAGGAGACCTGAGCACCCCATGCCGCTCGACGCAGCCACGAAGGCTCGCATCATGTCCGAGTACGCCACCGCCCCCGGTGACTCCGGGTCGCCCGAGGTGCAGATCGCGCTCCTGAGCCAGCGCATCAAGGACCTCACCGAGCACTTCAAGACCCACAAGCACGACCACCACAGCCGCCGCGGCCTGCTGCTCCTCGTGGGCCAGCGCCGCCGGCTCCTGAAGTACCTGACCAAGACCGACGTGAACCGCTACCGCTCGATCATCCAGCGGCTCGGCCTCCGCCGCTGACACGCCTCGGCCCCGGACGGCACCTGCCGCCCGGGGCCGCGCTCGTGCGCGCCCCTCCGTGACGAGGTCCGCCCGGCGAGCGCAGCACGGCCAGCACGTCCGAACCGTTCATCACCCAGCCGCCTCGCGGTGGGGCACGGCGCCCGTCGCCGGTCCTCGGTGGTGGCCCCCGGGCAGCGCACCGGCACGTCGCCGGTGCGGGCTCCCGTGGGCCTCGATCGAAGACCGGGGCGCGAGAGCGCGCCTCCCACCGCAGGCACCACCACAGAAGGAGGGCACCCATGGAGGGTCCCGAGATCACCAGCGCACAGGCGCTCATCGACAACGGCCGCTACGGCCAGCGCACCGTTCGTTTCGAGACCGGCCGCCTGGCACGCCAGGCCGCCGGCTCCGTCGCCGCCTACCTCGACGACGAGACCATGCTCCTGTCCGCGACGACGGCGGGGAAGACCCCGAAGGACCACTTCGACTTCTTCCCCCTCACCGTCGACGTCGAGGAGCGCATGTACGCCGCGGGAAAGATCCCCGGCAGCTTCTTCCGCCGCGAGGGCCGCCCCAGCACCGACGCGATCCTCACCTGCCGCCTCATCGACCGCCCCCTGCGCCCCACGTTCGTCTCCGGGCTGCGCAACGAGGTCCAGGTCGTCATCACCGTCATGGCGCTGCACCCCGAGGACGGCTACGACGTCCTGGCGATCAACGCCGCGTCGGCCTCCACGCAGCTCTCGGGCCTGCCGTTCTCCGGCCCCATCGGCAGCGTGCGCGTCGCGCTCATCGCCGACGGCGGCACGAACCAGTGGGTGGCGTTCCCCACCTTCACGCAGATGGAGAGCTCCGTCTTCGACATGGTCGTCGCCGGCCGCGTGGTCCCCGGGGACGGCCCGGGCGATGACGGGGACGTCGCGATCATGATGGTCGAGGCCGAGGCCACCGAGAAGGCCCTCGACCTCATCGGCATCGGCGCCCCGGCGCCCACCGAGGAGGTCGTGGCCCAGGGCATCGACGCCTCCAAGCCGTTCATCGCCGCGCTGTGCACGGCGCAGTCCGAGCTCGCCGCCACCGCGGCGAAGGAGGTGCGGGACTTCCCGCGCTTCCTCGACTACTCCGACGACGTCCTCGA
>JBBSRD010000060.1:0-11690 GCA_038243415.1 Actinomycetales bacterium
CACGACGACTTCTCCTTCTGGCTCGACGGCTCCAGCGCCGGCGAGGGCGAGGGCTCCGAGACGGTGCGCCGCGCCGTGGCCGAGGCGGGGGAGTCCGTGGTCCCCACCGTCCGCCTCGACGCCGTGGAGGCCGCCTACTGGGCGGAGATGGGCAACCGTCGCCACCTGCGGTGGGTCCTCCCCGAGGACGAGCAGCGCCTCCTCGACGCGCTCGCGCGCCTGCACGTCGCCGGGGCGCTGACCGTCGGCGAGGACAGCCGCTACCTCGGGGCCTTCCGCGCCCTCGGGCTGCTGGTCCCCGTGTGGGACCTCGCCGACACCGTCGGTGCGGCCGACCTCGAGGAGCCCGCCCGCGTCCTGCGGGGCCGCCTCGACGAGGCGCTCGCGAGCGAGACCCCCCTCACCGACGAGCAGCGCCGCGCCCGCGCCGGTGTGGTGTCCCGCCAGGTCACCCTGCGGTGACCACCCGCTGGGCGTACCTGGGGCCGGCGGGCACCTTCACCGAGGAGGCGCTGGACGCGCTGCTCGCGGGGGAGCGCGACGGTGGCGGGCGTGATGGGTCGCAGCCTGACCGCCTCTCGCAGACCAGCGTCGACGCGGCCCTCGGCGCGGTGCGCCGCGGCGACGCGGACGTCGCGGTGGTCCCCATCGAGAACTCCGTCGAGGGCGGGGTGTCCGCCACGCTGGACGCCCTCGCCACCGGTGACCGCCTCGTCATCACCGCGGAGGTCCTCGTCCCCGTGAGGTTCGTGCTGGCCTCGCGCCCGGGGACCACGCTGGCCGACGTGGCCGTGGTCGGCAGCCACCCGCACGCCATCGCCCAGTGCCGCGGGTGGCTCGCGCAGCACCTCCCGGCGGTGACGACGGTGGTCACGCTCTCGACGGCGGCCGCCGCGACAGCACTGGCGAGCTCGGGCGCGAACCACGACCCTGCTCATGACGCTGCGCTGTGCTCCCGGGGCGCCGCCGAGGCCGCCGGGCTGGTGGTGCTCGGGGACGACGTGGCCGACCGCGCGGGCGCCGTCACCCGCTTCGTGGCCGTGCGACGCCCCGGAGACCTGCCGCCGCCCTCGGGGGCTGACCGCACCACCGTCGTGGCCTACCAGCGCGAGGACGTCGCCGGGTCCCTCCTGGCCCTGCTCGAGCAGTTCGCGGCCCGCGGGGTGAACCTCTCCCGGATCGATTCCCGCCCGCTCGGCACGGCGCTGGGCCAGTACTGCTTCTCCATCGACTGCGACGGCCACGTCGCCGACCCCCGGGTGGGCGAGGCCCTCACCGGGCTGCGGCGCGTGACGGCGGACCTGCGCTTCGTGGGGAGCTACCCGCGGGCCGACGGGCTGGCGCCCACCACACCCCCGGGCACGTCCGACGGGGACTTCGTCGCGGCGAGCGACTGGCTCGCGGACCAGCGCCGCGGCTCCACCGGCTGACGGGGAGCGCGTCGGTGGGAGGGAGCCGTCGGGGAGCAGCCGCAGGTGTCAGCCGGGGGCTTCCTCGAGGGTCGCCTGCACCGCCCTCCCCTTCTCGTCGGCCCGGGCCTCCTTCGCGCCCGAGCCGGGCGCCACGCGCACGAGCAGCGCCCCCTCGGAGACGCGCAGGGTCATCCCCGTCACCTCGCCCACGGGGTCGCCGTCGATCTGGGCGTGCTGGGGCGGGTCGCAGGTCAGCGTGACGCTGCGGGCGCGCCAGGACTCCAGGCGGCTGTCGGAGCGGCGGTGACGCAGGACCACCCGGCCGGCGACGTCGAGCCACCCGGCGAAGTTGCTCGGGCCGATGGACACGACGTCCAGCCACCCGTCGTCCACCTCGGCGTCCGGCAGCAGGGTCAGCCCGCCGATGAGGCGCCCGACGTTGCCTACCACCACGGTGCGCACCCGACGGTGGTGGACGGTGCCGTCGAGGTCCAGGCGCACCTTCGCCCGCTTGCCCTGGAAGTGCTGCAGACCCGAGACCACGTAGGCGGCGGGCCCCACCTTGGCCTTGAGCTTCTCGGGGGCGTTGGCGATCATGGCGGCGTCGAACCCCATGCCCGCCATCACGAGGAACCCGCGCTCGGACGGGGTGTCGTGGTCGGCGCCGTCGGCTGACGTCAGCGTCACCCACCCGACGTCGACCGCGCGGTCCTCCCCGGCCAGGGCCACGCGGGTGGCGGTCTCGGCGTCGCCCGGGGTGAGCTCGGCCGTGCGCGGGGTCACGATGTCGAGGTTCCGCGCCAGGAGGTTCCCGGTGCCCGCCGGGACCAGGCCCATGGGCACCCCGGTACCGGCGAGGACCTGACCGACGCACCGCACCGTGCCGTCGCCGCCGCACACGAGCACCAGCTCGGCGCCGGCGTCGAGGGCCTCGCGGGTCATGGCGGTCCCGGAGTCGTCCTTCGTGGTCTCCAGCCAGAGGGGCTCCTGCCACCCCGACGCCTCCAGGGCGCGGGTGATGGCCTCGCGCATCGGGCCCACCTCGCGGACCTTCGAGGGGTTCACGACCACCGCGGCGAGGCGGCGCGCCGTCTCCGGCTTGCCGTCCTCCCGAGCCCGCGAGGCTCTCTCGGCCTCGTGCAGGGCGCGGCGGTGGCGCAGGCTGAGGACCGCCTTGTAGAGCAGCCAGGCCATCACCCCGGCGGCAGCCACGGACAGCACGAGGGTCACGACCAGGCCGGTGGTGTCCTCTGAGCTCACGGGGGCACGGTAGCGACCCCACCGGACCGGGGGACAGCGCCGTAGGCTCTGGAGGCGTGATCGACCTACGCATCCTCCGCGAGAACCCCGAGGCGCTGCGAGCCTCGCAGCGCACCCGGGGCGAAGACCCGTCCCTCGTCGACGCCGCGGCCGACGCCGATGCGCAGCGCCGCGCGGCCATGGCCGCCTCCGAGCGGTTGCGCGCCGAGCAGAAGGTGCTCGGCAAGCAGGTGGCCCAGGCCCGCGGCGACGAGCGCGAGGCGGTCCTGGAGCGCACACGGGAGCTCTCCGCGCAGGTCAAGGCGGCCCAGGTCGAGGTCGAGGCCCTCACCGAGACCTTCGAGGCGCTCGTGCTCACCATCCCCAACGTCGTCGACGCCGCGGTGGTGCCCGGCGGCGAGGAGGACTTCGTGGTCCTGCGCGAGGTGGGGGAGCGCCCGGCGCCGGGAGGGAGGGTGCGCGACCACCTCGAGCTCGGAGAGGGCCTCGGCGCGATCGACACCGCCCGCGGCGCCAAGGTCTCGGGCTCGCGCTTCTACTTCCTCACCGGCGTCGGGGCGATGCTCGAGCTGGCGCTGCTGAACCTCGCGATGGAGACGGCCACCGCCGCCGGGTTCACGCCCGTGATCACCCCGACGATGGTGCGCCCCGAGATCATGGCCGGGACCGGTTTCCTCGGGGAGCACGCCGACGAGGTGTACCGCCTCGAGGCCGACGACCTCTACCTCGTGGGCACCTCGGAGGTGCCGCTGGCCGGCTACCGCTCCGACGAGGTGCTCGACCTCTCCGCCGGACCGCTGCGCTACGCCGGCTGGTCGGCCTGCTACCGCCGTGAGGCCGGCTCCTACGGCCGCGACACCCGCGGCATCATCCGGGTGCACCAGTTCCACAAGGTCGAGATGTTCTCGATCGTCACCGCGGAGGACGCCGCCGCGGAGCACGAGCGCCTGCTCGCGTGGGAGGAGGGGATGCTCGCCGCCGTCGAGCTGCCCTACCGCGTCATCGACACGGCCGCCGGGGACCTCGGCATCTCCGCGGCGCGCAAGTTCGACTGCGAGGCGTGGCTCCCCAGCCAGGAGCGCTACCTCGAGCTGACGTCGACGTCGAGCTGCACGACGTTCCAGGCCCGTCGCCTGAAGATCCGCGAGCGTGGCCCCGACGGGGGGACGCGCCCCGTGGCCACGCTCAACGGCACGCTCGCGACGACGCGCTGGATCGTGGCGCTGCTCGAGAACCACCAGCTGCCCGACGGGTCGGTGAGGGTCCCCGAGGCGCTGCAGCGGTTCCTCGGCGGGCGCACCGTGCTGGAGCCCGTCGCCGCCCGGTGATCTGTGCGCGCGCAGCCGCGCCGGCCCGGCCTCGAGGCACCGGTGATCATGGGGCATCCGCCGCTGGCGCCCGTGATCATGGGGAACCGGCCCTCTACGGGGCCCTAGAAGGGCAGATCCCCCATGATCACCGCGCCGGAGGGGTCCTGGACGGTTGACCCGCGATGATCACCGCTGACGCCGCGTGCCGGGGTGCCGGTCGATCGGCGCGGGCCGACCGCCCCGGCGTCTCGCCGTAGGGTCGCCGAGCATGGACGAGACGCAGCCCCACGCCGGCGCGACACCAGCAGCCGGCCCGCCTCCGCCGGTCGGCCCGCCCGACGCCCGGGTCTCCCCGCGCTTCGCAGGGCCGGCCACCTTCGCCCGCCTCCCGCGCCTGGACCAGGTGGGGCGCGCCGACGTCGCCATCCTCGGCGTCCCCTTCGACGCCGGGGTCTCCTACCGTCCCGGCGCCCGGTTCGGTCCCGCCGCCGTGCGCGCCGGGTCCAAGCTGCTGCGGCCCTACCACCCGGCGCTCGGCGTCGAGCCGTGGAACACCCTGCAGGTGGCCGACGCGGGCGACGCCGACATCAACCCGTTCTCCATCGATGAGGCCATCGCCCAGGTGCAGGCCAGCGCCGAGCACGTGCTGGAGAGCGCGGGCGCGCTGGTGGCCATCGGCGGCGACCACACCATCGCCCTGCCGCTGCTGCGCGCCACGGCGAAGCGCCACGGGCCGTTGGCGCTGGTGCACCTCGACGCCCACCTCGACACGTGGGACACCTACTTCGGCGCCCCCTACACCCACGGCACGCCCTTCCGGCGGGCCGCGGAGGAGGGCCTGCTCGCGCCCGGCAGCGCGGTCCACGTCGGCACGCGCGGCCCGCTGTACACCGCTGACGACCTCACCGAGGACGCCGGGCTGGGCTTCGAGGTGGTCTCCACCCTGGACGTCGCCCGCGCCGGCATCGACGCGGCGATCGCCCGCGTCAGGGCCCGGGTGGGGGAGCGCCCGATGTACCTCAGCATCGACATCGACGTGCTCGACCCGGCGCACGCCCCCGGCACGGGCACCCCGGAGCCCGGCGGCATGACCACCCGCGAGGTCCAGCAGCTGCTCCACGGCCTCGTCGGGCTGAACCTGGTCGGCGCCGACGTCGTCGAGGTCTCCCCGGCCTACGACCACGCGGAGCTCACGGCGCTGGCCGCGGCGAACCTCGTGCAGGAGTACCTCGCGCTGTTCGCGCTGGTGGGCTCGGGGTCCAGCGGGCCCGCAGCGCCGGAGGGTCGGGGCGCATGACGACGCTGTCCGCGAGGAACCTGGACGCCCTGCGCCCCTCGGACAGGGACGCCTCGGTGCCCGTGCCCGGCTACGACCGCTCCCAGGTCACGGCCGGGATCGTCCACATCGGGGTCGGAGGGTTCCACCGGGCGCACCAGGCGATGTACCTCGACCGGCTCATGAACGAGGGCAAGGCCCTGGACTGGGGCATCTGCGGCCTCGGCGTGCTGCCGTCCGACGTCCGGATGCGCGACGCGCTGCGCAGCCAGGACCACCTCTACACGCTGGTCCTCAAGGACAACGACGGCACGTGGGAGCCGCGGGTGATCGGCTCCATCATCGACTTCATCCTCGCCCCGGAGGACCCCGAGGCCGCCATCGAGAAGCTGGCCGACCCCGCCATCAGGATCGTCTCGCTGACCGTGACCGAGGGCGGCTACTCCGTCCACCCCGTCACCGGCGAGTTCGTCCCCAACGCTGCCGTCAAGGCCGACGCGGAGCCGGGGGCCACGCCCACCACGTACTTCGGCCTGGTCACCGAGGCCCTGGTGCGCCGGCGCGAGCGCGGCGTGGCGCCGTTCACGATCATGTCCTGCGACAACATCCAGGGCAACGGCCACCTCGCGGCCACGGTCTTCCCCGCGTTCGCGGCGCTGCGTGACCCGGGGCTGGGGGAGTGGGTGGCGGCGAACGTCTCCTTCCCGAGCTCCATGGTCGACCGCATCACCCCGGTGACCACGGACGAGGACCGCGCGGAGATCACGGAGCGGTTCGGCATCGAGGACGCGTGGCCCGTGGTCGCCGAGCCGTTCGCGCAGTGGGTGCTCGAGGACGGCTTCACCGACGGCCGCCCGCCCTACGAGGAGGTGGGCGTGCAGATGGTGGACGACGTCGAGCCCTACGAGCTCATGAAGCTCCGCCTCCTCAACGCCAGCCACCAGGCGCTCTGCTACCTCGGGTACCTCTCCGGCTACCGCCTGGTGCACGAGGTGGCGCAGGACGAGCTGTTCTCCTCCTTCCTCCTCGCCTACATGGACGACGAGGCCACGCCGGCGGTGCCGCCGGTGCCCGGGCAGGACCTCGAGGAGTACAAGCGCACCCTCATCCACCGCTTCTCCAACGAGAACGTCCGCGACACCGTGGCCCGGCTGTGCGCGGAGAGCAGCGACCGCATCCCGAAGTGGCTCCTTCCGGTGGTGCGCCACAACCTCGAGCACGACGGCTCGGTGGGGCTCGCGGCGCTCGTGGTGGCCGGCTGGGCGCGCTACGCCGAGGCCGCCGACGAGGTCGGCGAGCCGATCGAGGTGGTCGACGCCCTCGCCGACGAGCTGACCGCCATCGCCAGGACGCAGGGCACCGACGGGACGCAGTTCATCGAGAACCGTGGGCTCTTCGGCGACCTCGCCGACGACGAGCGCTTCGTCGCTGCCTACACGAACGCTCTGCGGTCCCTGCACGAGAACGGCGCCCGCGCCACGCTGCGGTCGGTGATGGACGACCGGTGACCCCTCAGGCCTGAGCGCCGCCCGGCTCGACGAGCCGGGCGGCGCCTGTTCCGGCGCACCTCGTCGGTGTTACCCAAACGTGACCGACCACGACCGATGTGACGTTGACAACGTTTGCACACGTCCTCCAGACTCCACCGGACGGCACGACGGTGAAGTCGAGGAAACGATGACGATGTCCCACGAGCTCTTCCGCAGGTCTGCGGCCGACGGTGACCGTCCGGGCGAGCGCCAACGCGTCACCCTGGCCGACGTGGCCGAGGCCGCCGGTGTGTCGACCTCGACGGCGTCGAGGGCCCTGCACGGCGGCGCCGGCGTCTCCGAGCCCCTCAGCGAGCGGGTCCGCGGTGCCGCGTCGGCGCTCGGCTACCACGTGAACGTCTCCGCGAGGAGCCTGCGCCGCGGCCGTGACCAGGCGATCGGGCTGGCCGTCGAGGACTTCACCATCCCCTTCTTCGGGCGCATCGTCGCCCGCGTCGAGCGGGGCGCCCACCTGCGCGGCCACGCCGTCATCATCACCGTGGCGGGCTCCGGTCGCTCCGAGGCGGAGTCCGTGGAGCCGCTGCTCTCCCGGGGCGTCGCGGGCATCGTCGTGACCTCGGGGACCGCCGGCGCCCCGGAGGGCTACCTCGCCGACGTCGCGGAGCGCCTCCCCGTGGTGCAGGTGGACGCGGTGGGCCCCTCCAGCTTCTCCGACTCGATCGGCATCGACAACGCCGCCGCCGGGCGCAGGCTCACCGAGCACCTGCTCTCCTACGGCCACCGCGAGATCCTCTTCCTCGGCTCGGGCACCGCCGCCTCGACGGTGGTCCTGCGCGAGAAGGGTTACGCCGAGAAGATGGTGGAGATCGGACTCGTCCCCCGCTCGGAGTGGCTCGGGTACGACCCCTCGCAGGCCTTCGACGCGGCCGTCGTCGCCCTGGAGGCGCACCCCGACGTCACCGCCGTGGTCTCCGGCGTGGCCAGGACCACCACGGGCCTCCTCTCGGCGCTGGGCACCCTGGACCGCCGGGACGTGGCGGTCGTCGCCATGGACGACATCGCCGGGGCTGACGGCTTCGACCCTCCGCTGACCGTCGTCGAGCAGGACGTCGAGGCGATGGGCGATCGCGCGGTCGAGCTGCTCTTCGAGCGCATCGACGGCGCCGCCGGACCTCCCCGCCACGAGGAGGTCGGGCTCCGGCTCATCCCCCGTGGCTCCGGTGAGCGGGGACCCGCCCACGCTCCCACCACGGAGGGCGGCCCGGCCCGGACGCGTCATCCTCCCGCGGGGTCGCCCCCGGGCGACGACCCGGCCACCACCCCCGCGTGACCCCGCGCACGCCTCCCACCGTCCCACCACCGAGAAGAGGAACCATGCCAGCACGCAAGCGCGTCACCGTCGTCGCCGCCACCGTCGGGCTCGCCATCACCGCCGCCGGGTGCTCCGGCGCCGGTGGCGGCAGCGGCCCGGCTGGCGGCTCGTCCGACGACGGCAAGGTCGACTCCATCAACGTCCTCATGGTCAACAACCCGCAGATGGAGGACCTGCAGAAGCTCACCCCCCAGTACTTCACCGAGAAGACCGGCATCAAGGTCAACTTCACGGTCCTCCCGGAGAACGACGCCCGCGACAAGATCCAGACGGACTTCTCCTCGCAAGCCGGCCAGTACGACGTCGCGACCATCTCCAACTACGAGGTGCCGTTCTTCGCGAAGCAGAAGTTCATCGCCCCGCTGGACGAGTACATCGACAAGGACTCGACGTTCGACCAGGCCGACATCCTCAAGCCCATCGCCTCGGGGCTGGAGGGCGCGGACGGCAAGATGTACGCCGAGCCGTTCTACGGCGAGAGCTCCTTCCTCATGTACCGCAAGGACGTCTTCGACGCCAAGGGCCTGACCATGCCCGAGAAGCCCACCTGGGACGAGGTGGCCACCCTCGCCGAGCAGGTCGACGGCGCCGAGCCGGGCATGAAGGGGATCTGCCTGCGCGGCCTCTCCGGCTGGGGCCAGGTGTTCGCACCCCTGACCACCGTGGTCAACACCTTCGGCGGCCAGTGGTTCGACGAGGACTGGAACGCCCAGCTCGACCAGCCCGAGTTCGCCGAGGCCACCAACTTCTACGTCGACCTCGTCAAGGCCCACGGCGAGAAGGGCGCGGCTCAGGCCGGGTTCACGGAGTGCCTCAACGAGACCACCCAGGGCGGCGTCGCCATGTGGTACGACGCCACGTCGGCCGCCGGCTCCCTCGAGGCCGACGACTCGCCGGTCAAGGGCAAGATGGGCTACGTCGCGGCCCCCGTCAAGGAGACCGACTCGTCGGGCTGGCTCTACAGCTGGGCCTTCGGCGTCCAGGAGGCCTCGCAGAAGAAGCAGGCCGCCTGGGACTTCATCTCCTTCGCCTCCTCGCAGGGTTACGAGGAGAACGTCGCCGAGGAGCTCGGTTGGGCGCGCGTGCCGGCCGGCAAGCGCACCTCCACCTACGAGAACCCGGAGTACCAGAAGGCTGCTGCGGCCTTCTACCAGCAGACCCAGGACGCGATCACGTCCGCCGACCCGAAGATGCCCGGCGTCGACCCGGCCCCGGCCCCCGGCATCCAGTTCGTCGCCGTGCCGCAGTTCTCGGGCGTGGCCACGCAGGTCTCGCAGGGCATCACCGACGCCATCGCCGGCCGCACCACGGTCGAGGAGGCGCTGAAGAACGGTCAGCAGCTCGCGCAGAGCGGCATCGGGGACCCCAACAAGAAGAGCTGATCCACCGCTGGTCCAGCACGGGTCCACACCGCCTCTCGCCGGTGGGGGCCGGGCCCCAGGCTCGGTCCCCACCGCCACCCTGCCGGAGGCACTGGCCGCCGCCGGCACCCCTTCCAGCGCCCGAGAGGGGCGCCCGGCGAACCTCGCAGAAGAGAGTGCACGCCATGTCACCCACCACGGCTCCACCCGGGACAGGCTCTGAGCTGTCGCGCGAGCAGGCCACCGTCTACGAACCGCCACCGGGCGACCTCGCCCGCACGAAGCGTGCGGCACGCCTGCGCCGCCTGCCTCTGCTCCCTGCGCTGATCTTCGTCATCGCCGCCACGCAGCTGCCCTTCCTGGCGACGATCATCATCTCGTTCACCAACTGGAACGCCCTGGCTCCCGACGACCGGCGCTTCATCGGCTTCGACAACTACGTCACCGTCTTCACCGACCCCAACAACCGTGACGCGGTGGTCACCACGGTGGTCCTCACCGCCACGGTCGTCGGGGTCTCGCTGGTCCTCGGGACCCTCATCGCCCTGCTCCTCGACCGGAAGTTCCTCGGCCGCGGCGTGGTGCGGACCATGATGATCGCGCCGTTCCTCATCGTCCCGGTGGCTGCGGCGCTGCTGTGGAAGCACGCGCTGCTGAACCCGACCTTCGGGCTCTTCAACGGGCTCATCCGCACCGTCTGGGACCTGTTCGGCGCGTCGGACCCCCCGCAGGTCGCCTGGCTGTCGCGGTTCCCGCTGCTCTCCATCGAGGCGTCGCTCATCTGGCAGTGGACGCCGTTCATGATGCTCATCATCCTGGCGGGCCTGCAGTCCAAGCCGGCTGACGTGGTGGAGGCGGCCCGCGTCGACGGTGCCAGCACCTGGCAGATCTTCCGCTACATCACCTTCCCGCACCTGAGGCGCTACCTCGAGCTGGGCGGCCTGCTCGGTGCCATCTACATCGTGCAGAACTTCGACGCGGTGTTCACCATGACGGCCGGCTCGCTGGGCACGGCCAACCTGCCGTACACGATCTACGCGACGTTCTTCCAGCAGCAGAACTACGGGCTCGCCTCGGCGCAGGGCGTCGTCACGGTCATCGGCACCATCATCATCGCCACCTTCGCCCTCAAGACGGTGTCGTCGCTGTTCGAGGAGGAGAACGCATGAGCACCGTGAGCGAGCCGACGTCCACGTCGACCAACAAGGCGGTGGCGGCCACGTCCTTCAAGGCCGCACCGCGCCAGAACAAGGGCGTGGAGAAGAAGGGCAGCCCGCTCTGGGGCATCGCCGCCTGGCTGGTGGGTCTGGTCTTCGTCGCCCCCGTGCTGTGGATGGTGCTCACCTCCTTCCACTCCGAGGTGGACGCCGCCAAGAACCCGCCGGCGTTCTTCGCGGCGCTGACCCTCGACGGCTACCGCACGTTCTTCGGCAACAACCCGTGGCCGCCGCTCATCAACTCGGCGACCGCGTCGATCGTCTCCACGGTCCTGGTGCTGCTGCTGGCGATCCCGGCGGCCTACGCGCTGTCGATCAAGCCGGTCAAGAAGTGGACCGACGTGCTGTTCTTCTTCCTCTCCACGAAGTTCCTCCCCATCGTCGCCGGGCTGCTGCCGCTGTTCCTCTTCGCCAAGCTGACCGGCCTGCTCGACAACATCTGGCTGCTGGTGCTGCTGTACACGGCGATGAACGTCCCCATCGCGGTGTGGATGATGCGCAGCTTCCTCGCCGAGGTGCCCACCGAGATGCTCGAGGCGGCCTCGCTCGACGGCGCCGGCCTCATCACGGTGCTGCGCAAGATCATCGCGCCAGTGGCCCTCCCGGGCATCGCGGCCACCGCGCTGATCTGCTTCATCTTCAGCTGGAACGAGCTGCTGCTGGCGCGGACGTTGACGGCGACGGTCGCGGGCACCGCCCCGAGCTTCCTCACGGGGTTCGCGACCAGCCAGGGCTTGTTCCTGGCGCAGGTCTGCGCCGCCTCCTTCGCGGTCTCGCTCCCGGTGCTCATCGCCGGCTTCGCCGCGCAGGACAAGCTGGTGCAGGGCCTCTCGATGGGCGCGGTGAAGTAGCCGCTCCCGCCCGGCGCACGCGCCGGGCACGCACGGCCGCTCCACCCCTCGCCCGGCACCGGGCCTTACCGGGGCGGGCGCCCGGGGGCCCGGCCGCGGGCGGGGGCCGGGGGGCGGCGCGGGGGCCCCCGCCGGGGGGGG
>JBBSRD010000061.1:0-11667 GCA_038243415.1 Actinomycetales bacterium
CGAGGGCCTGTGCTCGACCGCCCGGGTCAGCGCGGGCAGGCTCACGACTCCACCGCGGCCTTGATCGCCTCGACGTTGTCGGTCATCCACGTCACGAAGTCCTTGCCCTCGGGGAGCGTCTCGGTCACCGGCACCACGGGGACGCCGCCTGCCTTGGCCGCCTCCAGCACGGCCTCGGTCTCTGGGCCGGTGGTCTGCTCGTTGTACACCAGCGCCGCGACCTTGCCGTCGGTGAACAGCGCCTGGGTGTCGGCGAGGACGACGGGGGAGACGTCGGTGCCCTCCTCGACGGCCTCGGCGAAGGCCTCGGGGGTCTCGTTGGTCAGCCCGCAGGCCTCCGTCATCCAGAGCGGGACGGGCTCGGTGATGGCGATGCCCTTCCCCTGCGCGACGTCGGACACGGCGGCCTCTGCGTCCTCGATGCCGGAGATCTGCTGGGTGAAGGCCTCGGCGTTCGCGGTGAAGGTGTCCGCAGCCTCCGGATCGGCTTCGCCGAGGGTCTTGGCGACCTGGTCGGCGACCTTGACGACGGTCGGCATGTCGTACCAGACGTGCTCGTTGAGCTCGCCGCCGCTGGGAGCGGTCCTGCCCGAGATCTTCACGGCGTCGACCACCGTGGCATCGGTGTCGGAGGCCTTCACGAGGCGCTCCATGAAGTCGTCGTAGCCGCCGCCGTTGGCGATGACGACCGTGGCGTCGGAGACCGCGAGCTGGTCGCGGGCGGTGGCCTCGTAGGAGTGGGGGTCCTGGCTGGGGCCGGAGATGAACGAGGTGACCTCGACCTCGTCGCCGCCGACGGTGGAGGCGATGTCACCCCACACGTCGGTCGAGGCGACGACGGTGAGCGGGCCGTCGGCCGGCGTCGACGCGGACGGGCTGGACGAGTCCGCCGCAGCGGGGGCGGGATCGGAGCCTCCCCCGCAGCCGGCGACGAGGGCGGTGACGCCGAGCACACCGAGGGCGGCCAGCGGGCGGGTGCGGACGGTGCGCATGGGACTCCTCATGAGAACGACACTGATAACTGTTCTCACAGTAGGGGGTGGGTGCCCTGCGTCGACACAGACCCCTGCGGAGCGGTCAGCCGGCCGGCCTCGCGGCGCAGTCGGCGCAGGTCCCGAACATCTCCATGACGTGGGTGACGTCGGTGAAGCCGTGCTCCGTGGCGGTGCGCTGCGCCCACCGCTCGGCCTCGGACCCCTCGACCTCCTCGGTCCGCCCGCACACCCGGCACACCAGGTGGTGGTGGTGACCGGTGCTGCACCGGCGGTAGACGGCCTCGCCGTCGTCGTCGCTGCGCAGGACGTCGACGTCGCCGTCCTCGACGAGGGTCTGCAGGGCGCGGTAGACGGTGGCCAGCCCGATCGGGTGGCCCGCGGCGTGCAGCTGGGCGTGGAGGTCCTGGGCGCTGTGGAAACCGTCGCGCCGGTCCAGGAGGTCGGCGACCGCGCCGCGCTGGCGGCTCGCCCGGCGCACGGGGGGCCGGCTCGCCGCGCCCGGGGCTGTGCTGGTCATCGATCCATGGTGGCACGCGGGCGGTGGCCCGGGCCGTGCGCGTCAGGCCGCGGCAGCGGGCGGGGCCGGCCTGCGCACGGCGACCGCCACGAGCACCCACCCCGCGGCCAGGACCAGCCAGAACGCCACGATCCGGTAGAGGAGCACGCCGGACAGCGCGGCCGCCAGCGGGATGCCGGTCGCGGCCATGACGGCGGTCATCGTGAGCTCGACGACGCCCACGCCGCCGGGCACCAGGCCGACGCCGGCCGAGGTGACCCCCGCCGCCCACGCGAGCACCAGGAGCGGCACGGAGGCCGTCGTGACCGGAGCCCCCACGGCCGCCAGGGCGAAGCCCAGCGTCGCCAGGTCCGCGGTCCACGTCAGCACCGCGAAGACGGTGGCCGCGGCGACCTGGCGGGGACGCATCTCGGCCCGGGCGAGGTGGTCCAGGGCGGAGGCGACGAGGACGTCAGCGTCGCCCGCGGGCCGGCGCGACGCCCGCTGGACGAGGCGGAGCGCCCAGGACAGCGGGGCGACCGAGCGCGCCCGCAGCGACGCGGAGCGCAGGACCACCGCCAGCACCAGCACGGGGACCGCGCTCAGCGCCAACGCGTTGAGGCCGCCCACCAGCAGCGCCGCGGCGCCCGAGACCGTCGCCGCGCCCCCGATGATCGCCACGAACGCCGAGAGCGAGACCACCCCGGACACCGCCAGGCCGGTGGCCACCTGGCCGGGCCGTGCCCCGGCGCCGGTGTAGCGGCGATAGGTGAAGGCCGTCGCGAGCCCCGGCCCCGCGAGGGGGAGGGAGACGGAGATCGCGTTGCTGGCGTAGGTGGTCCTCAGCACCGAGCGCATCCCGGGGCGCTGCCCGGAGCGCGGGGCGACGAGGCAGCGCTGCTGGCGCCCCAGCGCGGCCATCGACACCGCCTGGGCCAGGAGGAGCGGCGGGACCCACCACAGGTGGACGTCGACGAGGCCCGCGAGCGCCGCGCGGACCGACGCGCCGGACGCGTGGACGGCGAGGGCCACCACGCCGAGCCCGACGACGGCGAGGACGACCACACGGACCACGGAGGCGCGGGTGACGGTGGAGCGCCCAGCCTCGACGGGGGTGGCGTCGACCGGCGGGGCCTCCGTGGGCGGGCTCTCGGCTCGCACGACCTCGGGGGCCGGCTCGCTCACGGCGGCCCTCCTGCTCTCACGTCGTCCTGGCGGCACCGGTCGGCCCGGACGGCACCGGTCGGCCCGGACGCCCTCCCGATCGTAGGCAGGCGCGGCGGCGACGGCGGCGACCGCCGACCGGGCGTCGTGCTAGAACCGCGCCATGCGCGCCGCCAGGAACGTCCTCGACATCGCCCAGGGCCTCATCGCCGGGTACGCCGCCATGAAGGCCAAGGCCCAGGCGGAAGCCACCCTCCAGCCGCTGGGGGAGCGGTGGTTCCCCCCGGAGCCCGGCGCGAAGGAGCTGGACGGCGCCGACCCCGCGGGCCACCTGGACCGGATGCCGCCCACCAACATGTTCCTGCGCGTGGCCCCCTACCTGGGCAAGGACCTCCAGCGCGGCCGGGACGACGCGGAGATCGCCGTCGGCGGCGAGTGGATGCACCGCGCCATGGCCTTCGGGTACCCGGTGGTCTACTCCCTGCTCACCCGCCGCGTCCCCGCGGCGGGGGCCGGCTTCGGCGCCGCGGGCGGGCTGGGCCTGCTCACCCTCACCCACCTCACGCTCGTGCCCGCCGCGGGCCTGCAGGCGCCGGTGCGGGAGATGGGGAGGTCCTGGTGGGTGTGGGAGGCCGGATCGCACCTGGTCTACGGCATGACCGCCGACATCACCCTGCGGGTGGTGCGCCGCCTCACCGGCGGCTGACCCTGGCGCGGCGCGTCCGCAGGACGTGCTTCCCGCGACCACGCCGCACGGTCATCGCGGTGCCCGACGCAGCGGTTGGACCGCACGGCGGGGGCCGGCGACCCGGCCGTGGAGCAGCTGCCACCGGTGGCCAGCGCCACCTGGCACCAGCCGACGGGCGCCGCGACGCCCGTCGGCCAGCCTCCCCGGCCCTCCTCCTGCCCCGTGAGCGCACCACCGTCGTCATTGCCCGGCCGGTCCGGGACGCCTAGGATGATCGCTCACCGGAGCTCTCTCCGGTGAGGCTCCCAGCTCATCCTGCGACGACGCGGAGACGCCAGATGGACGCACCAGGCAGCACGACACCGTCGATGAGCGATCGCCTGCCGTGACCGCCACCGACCAGGCGGCGACCACCGGACCGCAGCCCACGCCCGACCCGATCCCCGAGGACTCCAGCACCGGGCACGTCGGTGACAACGCGGCGGGCATCGCCGCGGTCGCCGACGTCGCCCGTGCGCGGCTCCGTCCCGACGCCGTCATCGACGACCACGCGCGGCTGCGCACCTACGAGTGCGACGGGCTGACCCACTACCGCGTCACCCCCGCGCTCGTGGTGCTGCCCGAGACCACGGCCGACGTCGAGGCGGTGGTGCGGGCCTGCGCCGAGCACCGCGTCCCCTTCGTCGCGCGCGGCTCGGGGACCGGCCTGTCCGGCGGGGCGCTGCCCCGGGCCGACGGCGTGGTCATCGTGCTGACGCGGATGCGGGCGATCCTCGACCTGCGCCTGGAGGACCAGCGCGCGGTCGTCGAGCCGGGCGTCATCAACCTCGACCTGTCCAAGGCCTCGACCCCGGGCGGCTACTACTTCGCCCCCGACCCCTCCAGCCAGACGATCTGCTCCATCGGGGGCAACGTCGCGGAGAACTCCGGCGGCGCCCACTGCCTGAAGTACGGCTTCACCACCAACCACGTCACCGGCCTGACGATGGTCACCGCCGCCGGCGACGTCGTCGAGCTCGGCGGCCTCGCGCCCGACACCCCCGGCTACGACCTGCTGGGCGCCGTCGTCGGCTCGGAGGGCACGCTCGGTGTCGTGACGTCCGTGACGGTGAGGATGGTGCGCCTGCCCGAGAAGGTCATCACCCTGCTCGTGGGCTTCCCCTCCACCGACGAGGCCGGTGCGGCGACGTCGGCGATCATCGGCGCGGGCATCGTGCCCTCTGCCGTCGAGATGATGGACGCCCTGGCCGTCGAGGCCGCCGAGGCCGCGGTCCGCTGCAACTACCCCGACGGCGCCGGCGCCGTGCTCATCATCGAGGTCGACGGGCCCACGGCGGAGGTGGACCACGAGCTCGAGCAGGTGCAGGCGCTCGTCGCCGAGCACGGGGCCTTCGGCACCCGGATCGCCCACGACGCCGCCGACCGCGCGCTCATCTGGAAGGGCCGGAAGTCCGCCTTCGCGGCGGTGGGCCGGATCAGCCCCGACTACATCGTCCAGGACGGCGTCATCCCGCGCACGGCCCTCCCGGAGGTGCTGCGCGCCATCGCCGACCTCAGCGAGGCCTCGGGGGTCCGCGTGGCCAACGTCTTCCACGCCGGTGACGGCAACCTGCACCCCCTGGTGCTCTTCGACGAGCGCGTCGAGGGGGCGAGCGCCGCCGCCGAGAAGGTCAGCGGGGCCATCCTCGACCTCTGCATCGAGCGCGGCGGCTCCATCACCGGCGAGCACGGCGTCGGCATCGACAAGGCCAAGCACATGCCCCGGATGTTCGCCGAGGAGGACCTCGACACCATGGCCAGGCTGCGCTGCGCCTTCGATCCCGCCGGCATCGCCAACCCCGGCAAGATCTTCCCCACCCCGCGGCTGTGCGGGGAGGTCCCCGGCCGGCACAGGGCCGGTGAGGCGGTCCACCCGGCCGTCGCCTCCGGTCAGGCCCAGGTCTTCTGATGTCCGCCGCCCCGGGCGTCGACGCCGACGCCGTCCTGCGGGACCTGGGTTCCGCCTGCCCTCTCGAGGCGGCCGGCCCCGCCGACGCCGGCGCCGGCGTGGCGCCCTCCGTGGTCGCCCGCCCGCGCTCCACGCAGGAGACCGCCGAGGTGCTCCGCGTCGCGGCGAGCCACCGGTTGGTGACCGTGCCCCGCGGGGCCGGCACGAAGCTGGCGTGGGGTCGCCCGCCCGAGCGCGTCGACGTCGTGCTGGACACCACCGCCATGGACCGGGTCCTCGACCACGCCGCCGGCGACCTCATCGTCGACGTCGAGGCCGGGGCCCGCTTGGCCCACGTCAACGAGGTGGTCTCCAGCGCGGGCCAGCGCCTGGCCCTGGACGAGACGTGCCGCGGAGCCACGGTCGGCGGGACCCTCGCCGCGAACGCCTCGGGGCCGCTGCGCGTGGCCGTGGGCACCCCGCGAGACCTCATGATCGGGTGCACCGTGGTGCGGGCCGACGGCGTGGTCGCGAAGGCCGGTGGGCGGGTGGTGAAGAACGTCGCCGGGTACGACGTCGGCAAGCTCGCCATCGGGTCCCTCGGGACGCTCGTGGTCATCACCCGCGCGGCGTTCCGCCTGCACCCGTTGCCGCCCGCGCGCTCGGTGGTCTCCGTGGCTGCCGACGGCCCCGACGCCGCCCACCGCCTGGTCCACGCGGCGGTGCACTCCCGGCTGGTGCCGGCCGCCGTGGAGCTCGACGACGACGGCGAGGGTCGCGCGACGGTCAGCGTGCTGCTCGAGGGGACGGGGGGCGGTGTCGCCGTCCGCAGCGCCGACCTGCTCTCCCTGCTGGGCGACGGTGCGTCCGCCTCGACGGAGGTACCGCAGGCCTGGGGTGCCTACCCGTGGGCGGACGGCGGGACGGGGCTGAAGCTGACCTTCGCGCTCAGCGGCCTGCGCGCCGTGCTCGCCACCGTGGTCTCCGCCGGCTCCGCGACCGGCGTCCGCGCGTCGCTGAGGGGCTCGGCCGGTGCCGGCGTCCTCCATGCCGCGCTGCCTCCCGGGACCGAGACCGGGACCGTCGTCGAGACGCTGGCCCGGCTGCGGGCCGTGTGCTCCGAGCACGGCGGGGCCGCCGTGGTGCTCACCGCGCCGCGAGGCGTCGAGGAGGCGCTCGCGGCGCAGCCCGTCGCGGGCGACGGCTGGGGGCCCGTGCCGGCCCTGGCGCTGATGCGCGCCGTCAAGGAACGCTTCGACCCCGAGCGCCGCCTGGCGCCGGGGCGCTTCGTGGGAGGAATCTGATGACGGACCTCGGCATGCCTCGCGTCGGCGCCCCGGCGGCGAAGCCCGCCTTCGACGAGCACCGCCCGCCGGACGCGGCGCTCGCGGGTGACTGCGTGCACTGCGGGTTCTGCCTGCCGACGTGCCCGACGTACGTCCTGTGGGGAGAGGAGATGGACTCCCCGCGCGGCCGCATCGACCTCATGACGCAGGGCCTGGCCGGCGAGCCGATGACCGACTCCATGGTCCAGCACTGGGACGCCTGCCTCGGCTGCATGGCGTGCGTCACCGCGTGCCCCTCGGGGGTGCAGTACGACAAGCTCATCGACACCACCCGCGGCCAGATCGAGCGCAACCACTCACGCTCCCTGCCCGACCGGGCGCTCCGCGGCATGATCTTCGCGCTCTTCCCGCACAAGAAGCGCCTGCGGGCGATCAGCGGGCCGCTGAAGGTCTACCAGCGGCTCGGCATGGACCGGCTGGTGCGCCGCACCGGGCTGCTGGAGAGGTTCCTGCCGCAGCTCGCCGCGATGGAGGCCCTCGCGCCGCCGCTCGGCAAGCGCGTCGAGCTGCCGGAGACGATCCCGGCCCAGGGCGAGAAGCGGGCCACCGTCGGGATGCTCACCGGCTGCGTGCAGGGCGAGTTCTTCCCCGACGTCAACGCCGCCACCGCCAGGGTGCTCGCCGCCGAGGGGTGCGAGGTGGTGGTCCCGCGGGCGCCGGGCTGCTGCGGGGCGCTCTCGGCGCACAACGGCCGCGAGGACGAGGCCATGGGCTACGCCAGGGGCATCATCGACGTCTTCGAGGCCGCCGGCGTCGAGCAGGTGGTGGTCAACGCGGCCGGCTGCGGGTCGACGATGAAGGAGTACGCCGACCTGCTGCGCGACGACGAGGACTACCGGGAGCGCGCGCAGCGGTTCTCCGGCGCCGTGCTCGACGTCGCGGAGCTGCTCGTCGAGCTCGGTCCCGTCGCGCCGCGGCACCGCCTGGACGTCACGGTGGCCTACCACGACGCCTGCCACCTCGCCCACGCCCAGGGCGTGACGTCCCAGCCGCGCCAGCTGTTGCGGGGGATCCCCGGCGTGGAGCTGCGGGAGATCCCCGAGGGGGAGATCTGCTGCGGCTCGGCGGGGATCTACAACATCCTCTTCCCCGAGCCCGCCCGCCAGCTGGGGGACCGGAAGGCGGCGAACATCGCCTCGACCGGCGCGGCGCTGCTGGTGACCGCGAACCCGGGGTGCCTCATGCAGGTGGCGACGGGGCTGAAGCGTGCCGGGGCTGACCTCGGCATGGCTCACACCGTCCAGGTGCTCGACGCCTCCATCAGCGGCGACAGCGTGGAGTCGCTGCTGATGAACTGAGCCGGTGCTCCCGTGCCCTCGGTCACGGGAGCAGGACCGGCAAGAGCGTTGCTCTCCGAAGGTGATCGCGACGACCGGCCGGCCCACGGTCGAGATGATGGTGCGCCCCGACCGTCTGAGGGGCAGGCGGGGAACGGCGTCCTCGGGCGACGGCCCGATGGTGCACCTGCTGCAGAAGGGCGACCGCTACGGGGGCTCCGGCGACCCGGAGCACGCGTCCCGCTTCTACGACGCGACCGCGGAGCGCCCGAACCGGGTCTCGGCGTACGCCTTCAACCCCGCCGGGGGCCTGGGGGCGGGGCCCTTCTTCCAGGACAGGATCCGGTCCCACGGCTGGGTCCACGTCACCGCGGTGCACGACACCCCCACCGAGGGCCCCGACGGGTGGGGGACGGTGCGGGTCTACCGCGACGGAGTGCTGCGCGACGTCGACCCCCTCGGTGACGGCTACCGGATCCGCCCGGTGGACCGGGGCGCTCCGCTGTTCATCGGCGGGAACCGTGACCGCTCGTCCTTCGACGGTGCGATCGGCGCGGTGGCGGTGTACCCCCCCGCGCTGTCGTCCGAGCGTGTCGCGGCGCACGCCGCCGCGGCGCTGAGGCCGTAGCCGGGCCGCTCCACGCGGCTCTGCGTCCCCGGTCGCCCACGGGACGGCCTGACGTCCCCGGTCGCCCACGGGACGGCCTGACGTGGCTGCCCGGTGGTCGCGCCCGCCGAGCGGCGACTTGGTGCGCCCGACACGCCGAGAGGTGCCGCACCGAGTCCCCGCTCGGCGGACGTCACGTCCGACGGAGCGTCAGTCCCTCATCGCCGTGGACGACGAGGAGCCCGCGTCCATCGGCCGCGGCTCCGGCACGCCCGCCGGGGTGCGTGCCGGGTCCGGCGCCGCCCGCAGCCGCAGCGCGACGGCCACGAGCGCGGCGACGAGGAGGACGAGCAGGCCGGTGCCCAGGTTGAGCCCGACCCCGTAGATGATCACGAAGCTGATGCCCCCGGCGGCCAGGCAGTAGTACGTCGTCGGGATGATCGTCTTGCGGATGAGGTCGCCCTCGCGCCCCAGGAGACCGACGGTCGCCGACGCCGCCACGATGTTGTGGATCGCGATCATGTTGCCCGCGGCGCCGCCGACGGCCTGGGTGGCGACCACGGTCCCCGGGGAGACGCCGATGTTCTCGCCGGTGAGGAACTGGAACAGCGAGAACGTGAGGTTGCTGACGGTGTTGCTGCCGGCCAGGAACGCGCCCAGCGCCCCCACCCACGGCGCGAGCAGCGGCCAGGTGGACCCCGCGAGGTCCGAGGCGCCGGTCGCCATGGTGATCGGCATGCTCTCCAGCCCCGAACCGTTGAACGCCGCCCCGGAGTTGATGAAGACCCGCACCAGCGGCAGGGCGAACAGCAGCGCGACCCCGGCCCCGGCCAGCTGGGCCGCGGACGTCCGCCACGCTGCGGCCACCGCCGGGCCCCTCATCCGGTGCAGCGCGATCGTCATCACCGAGACGAGCACGAGGATGAAGCCCGGCAGGTAGAGCGGCTGCAGCGACGCGGTGATCCCCGTGCCGAAGATGTCGTCCAACGCGAGCGTCGGTGCCTGCATCGCCGCCTTGAGCGGGGGGATCGTGCGCGTGAGCACCAGCAGGGCCGCCACCGTCACGTAGGGCGCCCACGCCATCGGGGTGCTCATCGTGCGTCGGGCCACCTCGGTGGTCGCACCCGGCTCGATGTGGCCCGTCCACCGGTCCTGCCAGGCGCTGCGCGGGGGGAAGTCCCAGACGTCCTTCGGCATGAGGAAGCCCCGGCTGGACGTGAACATCACCAGCGTCAGGCCCACGAGGCCGCCGATCAGCGAGGGGAACTCCGGGCCCAGCACCGCGGCGACGACCACGTAGGGCACCGTCATCGCCAGCGACGCGTAGATCGCGAAGGGCGCGACCTTCAGCCCGTCACCGAAGCGGCGGTGCTCCCCGAAGAACCCGGTGAGCATGCACGCGACGAACAGGGGGATCAGCAGGCCGATGACGGCGTGGATGAGAGCGACCTCGAGGCCGATGCCGGCGACGTAGTCGGGGAGGCTCGTGCCGGCCCGCGCCACCTCGGCGTCCACCTCCGGGCTGCCCGTCAGACCTCCGGTGACGCCGACGAGGATCGGGGTGCCGACCGCCCCGAAGCTCACCGGGGTGGACTGGATGACCAGGCCCACCATCACCGCGGCCATGGCGGGGAAGCCCAGCGCCAGCAGCAACGGGGCCACGATGGCGGCGGGGGTCCCGAAGCCGGAGGCGCCCTCGATGAAGGAGCCGAACAGCCAGCCGATGATGATGGCCTGGACCCGGCGGTCGGGGCTGATGGTGGTGAAGCCGGCGCGGATGGTGGCCATCGCACCGGACCCGGTGAGCGTCTGGAGCAGCAGCAGGGCGCCGAAGATGATCCAGAGCAGCCCGATCGCGATGACCAGGCCCTCGACGGTCGAGGCGGCCACGACCGAGAAGTCCATCTTCCACACCGTGAGGGCGACCACGGCCACGACGACGAAGCCGACGGGCATGGCGTGCTTCGCCGGCCATCGCAGCCCGACGAGCAGGATGCCGACGACGACGATCGGGGAGAGGGCGAGCAGGCTGAGGACGGCGGTGCTGTCCATGCGGAGACCTTCCACGGTGAAGTGCCCTGACGGTCGCCCGCAGCCGTGCGGCGCTGCCGGCGAGGTGCTCGCGAGCGTGGACCCTTCCGGCCGCCGGGTCAAGCCCCTGGCTCCGGCGGGTCGTGCGTCGTCGTCGCTTGCCCGGGCGGTGACGCACTCGTTACCGTTCTGGGGCCCGGAGCAGCAGCGTCGGGCGGTGGGACGAGAGACGGAGACAGGCGTGACGACGACGCAGCACAGCAGTGACGGGCAGCTCGACGGGGTCGAGGTGAGCGGCCCGGAGGTGGCCCGGTCCGCCGAGGTCCTCACGCCGGGCGCCCTCGGGTTGCTGGCGGCGCTGCACCGCGCCTTCGAGCCGCGCCGCCGCCAGCTCCTCGAGGCCCGCTCCGAGCGGGTCGCCGCTCTGGCGGCCGGCGGCACCCTGGACTTCCTCCCCGAGACCGCGTCCGTGCGCGAGGACCCCGACTGGCGCGTGGCACCGCCCGCGCCGGGCCTGGAGGACCGCCGCGTGGAGATGACCGGGCCCACCGAGCGCAAGATGACCATCAACGCGCTGAACTCCGGGGCGAAGGTGTGGCTCGCCGACCTCGAGGACGCCAACACCCCGGCGTGGGAGAACGTGGTCAACGGCCAGATCAACCTCGCCGACGCGGTGGCCGGCACGATCTCCTTCACCAACGAGAAGGGCAAGGAGTACGCGCTGCGCGAGGACGCCGACCTCGCCACCATCGTCGTGCGCCCCCGCGGGTGGCACCTGCCGGAGAAGCACATCACCGTCGACGGTGAGATCGTCTCCGGCTCCCTGACCGACTTCGCCCTCTACGTCGCCGGGTGCGGCCAGGCTCAGGTCGACGCCGGGCTCGGGCCCTACTTCTACCTGCCCAAGATGGAGTCCCACCTCGAGGCGCGGCTGTGGAACGACGTGTTCGTCATGGCCCAGGAGCGCCTGGGCATCCCGCGCGGCACGGTCCGCGCGACCTGCCTCATCGAGACCTACCCGGCCGCGTTCGAGATGGAGGAGATCCTCTACGAGCTCCGCGAGCACTCCGCAGGTCTCAACGCCGGCCGTTGGGACTACATCTTCAGTGCGATCAAGCGATTCAAGGAGCGACCCG
>JBBSRD010000062.1:0-11594 GCA_038243415.1 Actinomycetales bacterium
GGTCGACACCGCGCTGCGCGAGGCGAGCGTGGACGTGGTCGGCACCGGCGGTGACCGGGCGGGCACCGTGAACCTGTCGACGATGGCCGCGCTCGTGGTCGCCGGCGCCGGCGTGCCGGGCGTCAAGCACGGGAACCGTGCGGCCAGCTCGCAGTGCGGGACGGCCGACGTCCTCGCCGAGCTCGGCGTGCGCCTCGACCCGTCGCCCCGGCGTGTCGCCGAGCTGGTCGCGGAGGTCGGCATCACCTTCGTCTTCGCGCAGTCCTTCCACCCCGCGAGCGCGCGCGCCGCCCCGGTGCGCCGCGACATCGGGATCCCCACCGTGTTCAACCTCCTCGGCCCGCTCACGAACCCGGCCCGGCCCGGAGCGGCGTCGATCGGCGTCGCCTCGGCCAGCGCGGCGCCGCTCGTGGCCGGCGTCCTCGCCCGGCGCGGCACGCGCGCGCTGGTCGTCCGCGGTGACGACGGCCTCGACGAGCTCACGCCGACAGGACCGGCCGACCTCTGGGAGGTCCGCGGGGGGGAGGTCCTGCGCGGGCGCGTCGACCCGCTCGACCTGGGGGTGGAGCGCGCTCCGGTCTCGGCGCTGCGCGGCGGTGACGCCGCCACCAACGCGGCCGTGGTGAGGAGCGTGCTGGCGGGGGACACGGGCCCGGTGCGCGACGCCGTGCTCCTGGGCGCCGCCCTCGCCCTCGTGGCGGCCGAGCCCGCTGACCCGTCGGCCCCGGTGGAGCAGCGGGTGCTCGCGGCACTGCCGAGGGCGGCCTCCTCGATCGACTCCGGCGCCGCAGCAGCGGTCCTGGACGCGTGGGTCAGCGCCTCGAACGCCTGAGCGTGCCCGCCAGGTCTGCCTCGCTCGCCGCGCCGCGCAGCGGGGAGGCCCAGCCTCGCTCCGTGCTCACCAAGCGGACGCCGTCGCCCTCGAGCCAGCGCAGCACCATCTCGCTCTCCTCGGAGGTGGCCGCCCCGGGGGCGCCGGGGCGCGCCGGGGCGACGCTCTCGGCGGTGAGGGTCTGCGCGTCGACGAAGGGCATCGGGTCCGCCCCGCGGGGGGCGATCGAGGTGCCGACGAGGCGTCCGCGCCTCACGCACACCAGCTCCCACCCGCCGTCGTCGGTGCGCCGCGCCGCCACGACCTCCCCGACGTCCACGAGAGAGCCCACCCGCTGGGCCCGCACGGCGCCGCGCAGGAAGGCGCCCAGCTGCTCTCGCGCGTCCGCGGCCTCCTCGAAGCGCTCGTGGCCGGCCAGGTGGGCCATGCGCGCCGAGACGGCCGTGACCACGTCGCCGGGGTCCCCGCTCATGACGGCGGCGGCGCGGGCCGCGACCGGTGCATACCCGGCCACGTCGACGGCGCCCGTGCACGGGGCCGGGCACCGCCCGATGTCCGCGAGGACGCACGCCCTCGCTCCCTCGGACGCCTGCGCGGGCAGGCGAGGGGTGCACCGGCGCAGCGGGACCGCCTCGTGCAGGGCCTCCGCGGCGGCGTGCGCGTCGGCACTGCGGGAGAACGGCCCGACGTAGACCGCTCCGGGCGTGCTGCGCCTCCCGGGCGCGTCGTCCTCGTCCTCGCCCGGCGCCGGTGACCGCGCGTCGTCGCGACGCACCCTGACGACGGAGAGGCGGGGGAAGGGCTCGTCGGTGAGCTTGAGCCACGGCGCCCGCTCGGGGCGGCGCGAGCGCCGGTTGTAGCGGGGGTCGTGCTCGGCGATCAGCCGCAGCTCGCGCACCCGCGCCTCGAGGACCGTGGCGGTCCTCACCGTGTCCACGGCCGTGGCCAGACGCACCATCTCCGCCATCCGGCTGCGCGTCTCGCCGGCGGTGAAGTACGAGCGGACCCTCGCGCGCAGGTCCACCGACGAGCCGACGTACAGCACCTCGCCGGTCCCGCCGCGGAAGAGGTAGACGCCGGGGCACCGCGGCAGGTCGTCAGCCAGGGTCCGCTTGGCCCGGACCGCCTGAGGCACCGCCGAGCTGTGGACGAGGACCTCCTCGAGCGTGGTCACGCCCTGGTTGCCGATGAGGGCCAGGAGCCCGTGCAGGACGTCGACGGTGGCGCGCGCGTCGTCCAGGGCCCGGTGGGTGGGCGTGACGCTCGCCCCCAGGTGCGCCGCCAGCGTGCCCAGCTTGTGGTTGGGGACCGCGGGGCGGGGGAGCACCGCCCGGGCGAGCGTCAGGGTGTCCAGCACCAGCCCGCGCGGCCAGCTGCTCCCGCACCCCGTCGCGGCCGCGCGCAGGAAGGACAGGTCGAAGCGGGCGTTGTGCGCCACGACGACGGCCCCGCGGGCCATCTCGAGCAGGCTGGGCAGCACCGCGCAGACCGGCGGGGCGCTGGCCACCATGGTGTTCGTGATGCCGGTGAGCACCGAGATGGCCGGCGGGACCGCGTGAGGCGGGCGCACGAGCGTCGACAGCTCCGCCTCCACCTCACCGCCCTTCACGCGCACGGCGCCGATCTCGGTGATCGAGCAGGTGGCGGCGCTCGCCCCGGTCGTCTCGAGGTCCACGACGAGGAAGGTGACCTCCGACAAGGGGGTGCCCAGCTCGTCGATGGCGGTCTGGACCGCGCGGGGCTCTGCGGCGCGGTTCGAGGCCATGGGCCCACGGTAGGAGCGGGGTCCGACAGCGCCGGAGCCGCGCCCGGGCGCCGCCCGCCCGCCCGGGACGTCCGCCAGCGCGGGTCAGCCCGTGCTCGGGCCGCCCTACCATGACGCCGTGGTCGAACCGTCGGAGCCGAGCCCACCGGCAGGGCCCCGAGCCGCGGCGGGCCCCCGCGTGGTGGCTGCGCTGGTGGTCGTCGTCCTGGGCTCCTCCGCGCTCGCCGGTGTCGTGCTCGCCGACCCGGGCATGCCTGCGACCGGTCCGACCACCGCCGCGGACGTCGCGTCCGCGCCGGCATCGCTCGGGAGCGCCCTGAGACCCGCGGACGGCCCTCCCCGCGCCGACGCCCTGGCGCGCACGCAGGTCGAGGACCTCCTCGGAGCGCGCGCCGCCGCGCTGCTCCGGCGTGACCGCGACGGGTGGACGACGGGGGTCTCCTCCCGTGCGCCGGGTGCCGGGTACGCCGAGAGGCAGGCCGCCGTCTTCGACGACATCTCCGAGGTCCCGCTCGCGGAGTGGGGCTGGGAGCTGCTCGGGGAGGGACCTGCGCTCTCCCCGCAGCGCCTGGCCGAGCTGGCCGTCGAGGGAGCGTCCGCGCAGCCGTGGGTGGCCCACGTCGCGCTGGTCTACCGGCTGCGCGGCGCGGGCGGTCAGGTGCGGAGGGAGGCGTACCTCACTGTGGCGCCGACGACCTCCGGGGCCTCACCCGGCTGGGAGCTCGTCGACGACGTCGACGGTCCCACCGACACCGAGATGTGGGACCTCGGCCCCGTCCGGGTCGCCAGCAGCGACCGGTCGCTGGTCCTCGGGACCGGCGACGCCTCGGGCGTCACCGCCCTCGTCGACGCCGGCGCCGCCCGCGTGGACACCGCCTGGGGCACCGACTGGCCCCGCTCCACCGTGGTCGAGGTCCCGGCCACCCAGGAGGAGATGGCGCGGCTCCTCGGGCGCACCGGCGCGCAGGGCCTGGACGAGGTCGCCGCGGTGACCACCGGTGAGCAGGTCGGGGGGGAGGCCGCGACCACCGGGGACAGGATCGTCCTCAACCCTCGCGGTCTGGGCGGGCTCAGCGACGTCGGGGCGCTCGTGGTGATGACCCACGAGCTCACCCACGTGGCCACGCGGGCCTCCACGTCGGCCCCGGTCCCGGTGTGGCTCTCGGAGGGCTACGCCGACTGGGTGGGGGACCGCGGTCAGGACCTGGCGACCGCGACCGTCGCCGACCCCCTGCTGCGCGCCGTGCGGTCCGGTCCGGGCGGTGGAGACCCGCTCGAGGCCCTGCCGAGCGCGCAGGACTTCGACCCCGCCGGCGGACAGGTCGCCGGCGCCTACGCCGGCGCCTGGCTCGCGGCGGACCTCGTCGCCCGCCGCTACGGGGAGAGGGCGCTCACGGGCCTCTACCGCGACGTCGCCTCCGGGACCTCCGTCCAGCACTCCGAGGCCTTCCTGTCCGGTGGCCCGGACGCAGCCGGCCCCGACGCTGAGGGCACGGACGACGCCGCCGGCGCGGTCGCCGCGGACGCCGCCACGGAGGAGGCGCTGCGCGGGCGCCTCGGGGTGACCACGACCGCGTTCACGTCCTCGTGGCGCGCGAGCGTCCGGGCGCTCGCCGCGGCACAGGGCCGCGGGTGACGCGCACGCTCGTGGTCACCAACGACTTCCCCCCGCGCGCCGGGGGGATCGAGGCCTTCGTGGCGGCCATGGTGGCTGAGCTTCACGCCCGCGAGCCCGGCTCGGTGGTGGTGCACACCCGCGCGCAGCCCGGGGACGCAGAGCACGACGCCCGCCTGGGCCACCCCGTCGTGCGCGAGCGCGTGCGGGTGATGCTGCCCACCCGGGCGATCACGGCCTCGGTGGCCGCCACCGCCGCGGAGCACGGCTGCGACCGCGTCTGGTTCGGCGCCGCGGCCCCTCTGGGGCTGATGGCCCCCGCGCTGCGCACCGCCGGCGTCACGTGGACGGTGGCCACCACCTACGGCCACGAGGTGTGGTGGGCGAGGCTGCCCGGTTTCCGCTCGCGGCTGCGCGCCGTCGTCGCTCGCAACGACGTGACGACCGTGCTGACGCGCGCCACGGGTGCGGCCATCGCTGCGGGCCTGCGTCCCGGGCAGGAGGCGCGCCTGGCGACCCTGTCCCCGGGGGTGGACCCGGAGGAGTTCGCACCCTCGGCCCCGCTCGAGGCGGCCGCGCGACGGGTGAGGTCGCGCCACGGTCTGCACGGGCGCCCGCTCGTGCTGTGCCTGTCCCGCCTGGTGCCCCGCAAGGGCCAGGACGTGCTGGTCGCCGCCTGGCCGGCGGTGATGGCCGCCGTCCCCGGCGCTGCGCTGCTCCTCGCCGGCAGCGGCCCCTCACGCCGGCGGCTGGAGCGTGCCGTGGCCGCGGCCGGCCTGGGCGGTGACGTCGTCCTCACCGGAGCGGTGACCCCCGAGGAGCTGAGCGCGCACCACGCCGCGGCGGACGTCTTCGCGATGCCGTGCCGCGACCGCTGGGCGGGGCTGGAGACCGAGGGTTTCGGCATCTGCTTCCTCGAGGCCGCCGCGAGCGCCCGGCCCGTGGTGGCGGGGCGTTCGGGCGGCACGCCCGAGGCCGTGGCCGACGGCGTCGACGCCCTCCTCGTGGACGGGCGCGACGTCTCGGCGGTGGCCGGCGCCGTCATCGCCCTGCTCAGCGACCCCGGGCGGGCCGCCGCGATGGGCGCGGCCGGCCTGGCCCGGGTGGGCGCGGAGCACACCACCGCGGCCAGCGGCTGCCGTCTCGCAGCGCTGCTGGACCTCTGAGCCGGGCTGGGTGCCCGGCCCCTCAGGCGTCCTCGCGGGCCCTGGCGTACATCTCCTCGATGGCCTCGGAGCACTGCTCGAGCACGTGGGCCCGCTTGACCTTCATCGACGGGGTGAGCTGACCACCCTCCTCGGTGAGGTCGTGGTCGAGGACGGTGAACCGCTTGACGCCCTCTGCCTTGGAGACCTCGGTGTTCGCGGCGTCCACCGCGCGCTGGAGCTCGGCGACCACGGCCGGCTCGCGCGCGGCGGCGGCGACGTCCATGGCCGGCATGCCCTGGTTGCTCAGCCACGTCGGCAGCATCTCCGCGTCCAGGGTCAGCAGGGCCGCGACGTACGGCCGGGCGTCACCGACGACCACGGCCTGGCTGACCAGGGGGTGGGCGCGCAGCGGGTCCTCGATGACGGCGGGGGAGACGTTCTTCCCGCTCGCGGTGACGATGAGGTCCTTCTTGCGGCCGGTGATGGTGAGATCGCCGCGCTCGTCGATGGAGCCGAGGTCGCCGGTGGCGAACCATCCGTCGGCGAAGGCCAAACCGGTGCCGTCACCGCCCGCGTGGCCGTGGTAGCCGGGCGTCACGTGGGGGCCGGCGACCAGCACCTCACCGTCGGTGGTGATCGCGACGGAGCACCCCGGCAGGGGCGGCCCGACGGTGCCCATCGAGACTGCGCTCGGCCGGTTCACCGCGGTCGGCGCGGTCGTCTCGGTGAGTCCGTAGCCCTGCAGGACGGTGATGCCGACGCCGCGGAAGAAGTGCCCGAGGCGCTCGGAGAGGGGGGCTCCGCCGGAGACGGCGTAGGAGGCGTTGCCCCCGAGCGCCGCGCGCAGCCTGGAGTAGACGAGGCGGTCGAAGACGGCGTGCTTGACCTTGAGCCCCAGCGAGGGGCCGCCGGTGTCCTGGGCGCGGGACCAGGCGATGGACGTCGCGGAGGCCGCCCTGAAGATCTTCCCCTTGCCGGAGGCGGTGGCCTTCGCCTCGGCGGAGTTGTAGACCTTCTCGAAGACCCTGGGCACCGCGAGGATGAAGCTGGGCTTGAACGTCGCCAGGTCGCCGGTGAGGTTCTTGATGTCGCCGGCGTGGCCCACGGTGACGGGGGTGACCCAGCAGAGCACCTCGATGAAGCGGGCGAAGACGTGCGCCAGCGGCAGGAAGAGCAGCGTGGACGCGTCCTCGGCGGCGAACACCTCGGGCACGCCCGCGACGGCGTTGCGCGTGAGCACGACGAAGTTCCCGTGGGTCAGCACGCAGCCCTTGGGGCGCCCGGTGGTCCCCGACGTGTAGATGATCGTCGCGGGGTCGTCCAGGGTGGCGGCGCTGCGACGGGCCTCGAGGGCCTGGTCGTCGACGGAGGCCCCCGCCCCGCCGGCCGCGGCGAGGGAGGTGAGGTCGCCGTCGGAGACGGTCCACACGTGGGCGAGCCCGGGCAGCCCGTCGGCGCCGCCGTCGTGGCCGCTGCGGACCCCCTCGAGCAGGTCGCGGTGCCCGCCGTCCCCGGCGACCGCGGCGACCGCGCCGGAGTCCTGGAGGATCCAGCGCGCCTGGGCCGGCGATGAGGTCTCGTAGACGGGGACGCTCACCGCCCCGGCGAACCAGATCGCCGCGTCGGTCAGCGACCACTCGTAGGAGGTCGCGGCCATGATGGCCACGCGATCACCGGGGCCGACGCCGCTGGCCATCAGGCCCTTGGCCAGCGCGCCCACCTCGGAGAGGAACTGCGGGCCGCTCACGTCCTCCCACGCCATGACGCCGTCCCCGCCACGACCGCCGGGCCGCGGGCGCCGGTACAGGGGGCGGTCGTGCGTGGCGCCGACGGCGTGGAGGAGCAGGTCGGTGAGGTTGGTGCTCGGGTCCACCTCGACCAGCATCGGCTGCGAGGCGACCGTGACCAGGTCGGTCCGCGACCCCGAGGCCGCCGCCCCGGAGCTCCCGTGCTGCTGCGGCGTGTTCTCGCGCTGCTCCATGAGTGCTCCGTCGCCCCTCGTCGGAGCCCCGCACGGTCGGCGAGGCTGGGGGGCGAGCGTATCCGCGAGGAAGGTGCGGGCTGCCGTGCGCGTGCGCGGTAGCGTCGACGCTCACGCACCGTCCCTCTCACGTCTCCGTGGGGAGACAGAGCGTGCCCGCGCTGGTGGCTCTGGGCGCTGGGACCCACCGGGACGCTCGAGCGGGCTCCCGCGCGAGCGAGAGGCGGGACGCATGCTGGCGATCGGCGTGGACATCGGGGGGACGAAGATCGCCGCCGGCGTGGTCGACGGCGAGGGCGTGGTGGTCGAGAGGGTGCTGCGCGCGACCCCCGCCACGGACCCCGACGCGATCGAGCGCGCCGTGGCCGAGGCGGTGGCCGAGCTCCGGAGCCGCCACGAGGTCGCGGCGGTGGGCGTCGCCGCCGCGGGGTTCGTGGACGCGAGCGCGGGCACCGTCGTCTTCGCCCCGAACCTGGCGTGGCGCGACGAGCCCCTCGGTCGCGACCTCGGGGCCATGCTCGAGCTGCCGGTCCTCGTGGAGAACGACGCGAACGCCGCCGCCTGGGGAGAGTTCCGCCACGGCGCGGGCCGCGAGTTCGACGACACGCTGCTGCTGACCATCGGCACCGGGCTGGGTGGCGGGGTGGTCGTCGAGGGGGAGCTGCTGCGCGGGGCGCACGGTTTCGCGGGCGAGCTCGGCCACGTGCGCGTGGTCCCCGACGGTCACGCCTGCGGCTGCGGGAACCGTGGTTGCTGGGAGCAGTACGCGTCCGGGCGGGCGCTGGTGCGCTCCGCGCGGGAGATGGCCGAGGCCGCGTCGCCCGCGTTCGAGAACCTCCTGTCCCTGTGCGGCGGCGACCCCGACGCCATCACCGGGCCGATGGTCACCTCCGCGGCGCGTGCCGGCGACGCGGCGGCGCAGGACCTCCTGGCGGACCTGGGCCGCTGGATCGGGGAGGGGGCCGCGTCGATGGTCACGGTCCTGGACAGCGGCCTCGTGCTCGTCGGCGGGGGCGTCGCGGACGCGGGCGACCTCCTGCTCGAGCCCGCCAGGACGGCCCTGCGCCGCCAGCTTCCCGCCCGCGGCTACCGCCCCGTCCCCGAGCTCCGCGCCGCGGCGCTGGGCAACGACGCCGGGATGATCGGGGTGGCCGACCTGGCCGCGCGCGCGGCCGCCCAGGCCGCAGGCACGAGGTCCTCGGGGCGGTCGAGGCCCTAGAGCCGCGCGCCGTCGTCGCCGGGGTCGGTGGTCCGGGCGCTCGGCAGCCGCAGCACCGCGAGCACGGCGCCGCCGGCGAAGACCACGGTGCACCCCAGGACCACCCAGCCGGGCACGGACGGGCGGGTCAGCGCCACGAGGGCCAGGACCGCCGGCGCCCCGACGAGGGCGATCCACGGCGCCCACCACACGAGGCCCGCGGCGGTGAGCGGCTCGACGTGGTCCGGGACGTACCGGTGGTCGAGCCCGTCACCGTCGTCACCGTCGTCCCCGCCCCGAGCCGCTCCGCCCGGGGGGCCGGCGAGCACGTGGTCGCGGGGGCCGTCGCCCCCCGTCGGCGCTGGGGCGCGCTCGGCCCCGTCGCCTCCCGGCCCGTCGCTGGAGCGCGGAGCGCCGGGGGGCTCGGCGCCCGCTCCCGGGTCACCGTCGCCCGGCGGCTCCAGCGGCCCGATGCGGGCGACCAGGTCCTCCCACACCGCGTCGTCGTCGTCGCGCAGCGCGGGGTCCTCGCGGCCGTGCGGGGGTCCCTCGCTCATCGCTGCCTCCCGCCCGTGCCCTGCGGCGCGGCCGGGAGGCTCGCGCGGACCGTCTCCACGACCTCGAGGGTCGCCCGCGTGATCGCCGGGGCGTCGTGGTCGAGGGTGGCCACGTGGAAGCTCCGGGCGAGGACCACCTCGCGGACGCTGCGCGAGGACACCCCGGCGAGCACCACCGACGTGGACGCGGCGGGCACCACGTGGTCGGTGGCCGAGCGCAGCACGGTGAGCGGGGCCACGACCCGGTGCAGGTCGGCGCGCAGGCCGGCGTAGCCGGCCAGCGAGGAGGCCAGCGCTGCCAGCGGCACGTGTCCGTAGGCGCCTTCCGGCGCGCCGTTGGCCGTGTCGCTGCCGATGCCCGGCAGCGAGGGCCGCAGCCGGCGCAGCACCGGCACCGCGGCAGCCCGAGGGTCGGTGAGGAGGGTTGCGGGGTTGACCAGCACGAGCGCCGCGACGTCCTCGGGGTGGTCCGCCGCCAGGCGCAGCGCCAGCCCCCCGCCCATGGACAGCCCGCCGACCACCACGCGCGCGCCCGTCGCGACGAGGGCGGCCAGGGCGGCCTCGACCGCGGCGGACCACTGCGCCCAGGTGGTGGTCGCCATGTCCTGCCAGGTGGTGCCGTGGCCGGGGAGGCGGGGCAGCTCCACGGTGAGACCGGCTGCCGCGAGGTCCTGCGCCCACGGCCGCAGGCTCCGGGGGGAGCCGGTGAAGCCGTGGCACAGCAGCACGGCCACCGAGCCCGGGCCCTGCTCGCGCCCCGGCGCGGAGAAGGACCCGGCCCCGGGAAGGACCTCGGGGGAGCGGCCGCCGGCGGCAGGACCCGGCTCCAGGGGGGCGCGCGCACCGGTCTCCACGGGAGGAGTGTGGCACCGACGGCCGCCCCGGCGCGCTCCCTCGCCGCGTGCGACCGGGCCGCGCCCCGCGGGTCTCTACAGTGGGGCCGCGCCCAGCGCCGCGGTCATCGGTGGCCGGTCCGGGCAGGCGACGCGAGGCGAGGGGGCACGGTGCTCTACTGGATCGGCAAGGTCATGCTCTGGCCGGTGCTGGCTGCCGTCTTCCGACCCTGGGTCCGCGGGCTGGACAACATCCCCGCCTCCGGTCCCGCCATCCTGGCGAGCAACCACCTGTCGGTCTCCGACTCCTTCTTCCTCCCGGTGGTGTGCCCGCGCCGCGTGAGCTTCCTCGCCAAGTCCGAGTACTTCACCGGGCGCGGCATCAAGGGCCGCGCCAAGGCGATGTTCTTCCGAGGGGTGGGCCAGGTGCCCGTCGACCGCTCCGGCGGCGCGGCGGCGGAGTCCGCGATCGGGGCGCTGGCGAGCGTGCTGGCGCGCGGGGAGCTCGTCGGCATCTACCCCGAGGGCACGCGCAGCCCCGACGGGCGCCTCTACCGGGGGCGCACCGGCGTCGCGCGCCTCGCGCTGCGCACCGGGGCGCCGGTGATCCCGGTGGCCATGATCGGCACCGACGTCGTCCAGCCCATCGGCACGTCCCTGCCGCGGGTCCACCGTGTCGGCGTGGTCGTCGGTGAGCCGCTGGACTTCTCGCGCTACGCCGGCATGGACAACGACCGGTTCGTGCTCCGCTCGGTCACCGACGAGATCGTCTACGAGCTGATGCGCCTGTCCGGCCAGGAGTACGCCGACATGTACGCCACCACGATGAAGGAGCGCCTCGGCTCCGCTCCGGTCAAGGCCCGCCTGGCCGCGGCCACCCGCGGCGCCGTCGGCGGCGAGGTGGGCGTGGCCGCCGCACGCGCCGCGGTCGAGGGCCCCGCGGGCCCCTCGTCCCAGGACGGCCCGACGCCGGCGGGGAAGCAGGCTCAGGGGGCCACAGAGGGCTCCTTGCCCGGCACACCGAGCGCGGGAGGAGCGCCGGGCAAGGACACCGACGAGGCGCCCGGTACCTTGGCGTCGTGACCGAACAAGGCGGGCCGACGCGGCCCTTCGGAGCGGTCCTCACCGCCATGGCGACGCCCTTCTCCAGCGACGGCGGGCTCGACCTCCCCACCGCGCAGGCCCTGGCCACGCATCTCGTCGACCACGGGCACGACGGCCTGGTCGTCGCCGGGACCACCGGGGAGTCGCCCACGCTGGCCGAGGCCGAGCACGACGCGCTGCTGCGCGCCGTGGTCGAGGCGGTCGGTGACCGCGCCCACGTGGTGGCGGGGTCGGGCAACAACGACACGGCCCACTCCATCGCCAGGGCGCGCGCCGCCGAGGCCACCGGCGCCCACGGGCTGCTGGTGGTCACGCCGTACTACTCCAAGCCCCCGCAGGCGGGGATCGCGGCGCACTTCCGCGCCGTCGCCGACGCCACCGGTCTGCCGGTGATGAACTACGACATCCCCGGGCGCACCGGGGTCGCCGTCCACGAGGACACGCTGATCTCCCTCGCGGACCACCCGCGCATCGTGGCCGTCAAGGACGCGAAGGACGACCTCTTCTCCTCCGCGCGCGTCATGGCCGCGACCGGCATCGCCTACTACTCGGGATCCGACC